>CAJOOV010000214.1 GCA_905236265.1 uncultured Oscillospiraceae bacterium
CATCGACCCCCAGATCGGCGTCCATGGTCCCCTGTTTGACCTTGGTATCTATCATCTGGCTCAGATGCTGTATGTGCTGGGTATGCCGGAGCTGGAGAGCGTCTACGGCTTCCAGAGCTGCGACTACTGGACGCACCCTGCTATCGACAAGCTGGTGAACCGCACCGCTCCCGTGGAGGATCTGGGCGTGGGTATGGCACGCTTCAAGGGCGGTATCTGCATGGACATCTATGAGGACTGGGCGATTCACATGGAGGACATCGGCTCCAGCTTCATCGCCGGCTCTCTGGGCGGCCTGAAGTTCATCGACGTGGACCAGACCGGCGGCCCCATGGCTCGTGAAGAGGGCGGCCTGATTATCGGCGGCGGCACCGTTCAGATGCCTCGTCTGGTTCACTACGGCGTGGACGAGAACAACCAGCTCTTCGAGACCAAGCTGGACTGCGCCATTGACGACGTGACCGGTATGCAGGAGCTGCTCATCAACCCCGAGATGGAGAAGTACAACGACAACCAGCTCCAGTGGTACAGCTACCTCCGGGGCGAGCTCACCGACGAGACCCGCATCGACAGCCCCTATATCGCCATGCAGACCGCATTCCTGTCCGAGGGCGTGGTACTGTCCAGCGAGCTGGGACGCAGCGTGACCGGCGACGAGATCAAGGCTATGGCCAAGAGCATTGCTCTCCGGGAGCAGGAGACTCCCTTCGGCGTAATCAAGTACGATTTTGACGAGTATAAGGCCTGATACGGTCTGACAGTATCATAAAAGCTGCGGCAGACAGGCTCTGCCGCAGCCTTTTTCGTAAAACAGGGAGGTTGACGGAATGGTAAAGGTAGGAATCATCGGCTGCGGACGCATTACCCAGCGCCGCCATGCCCCGGAATTTGCGGGGAACCCCGATGTGAAAATCGTGGGTTATTACGACAGAACCAGATTTCGTGCCGAGCAATTAAGCAAGCTCTACGGCGGCCAGGTATACGACACGGTGGAGGAACTGCTTGCCAATCCGGAGATAGATGCCGTCAGCGTCTGCGTGGCAAACTGCGCCCATGCAGAGGTCAGTATCAAGGCCATGGAGGCGGGCAAGCACGTTTTGTGTGAAAAGCCCATGGCAACCACGGTGGAGGAGTGCCAGCAGATGCTCTCCACCGCCCAAAGAACAGGGCGTTTTCTCATGATCGCCCAGAACCAGCGCTTTAATACCGGTCACCTGCGGGCAAAGGAGCTTATTTCCCAGGGAATGATCGGCACGCCCCTGACCTTCAAGACCACCTTCTGCCATGGAGGGCCTGAGAGATGGCTGAACCCCGGCCCCTGCGAGAGCAGGCAGACCGGAACCATCTGGTTTTTCGACAAAAAGGCGGCCTCCATGGGCGCAATGGCAGACCTTGGCATTCACAAGGCAGACCTGATTCAGTACCTTTTGGGTCAGGACATTACCGAGGTCACGGCGAAGGTGATGACGCTGGACAAAAAGGACGAACAGGGAAATCTGATCGAGCTGGAGGACAATGCCATCTGCATTCTGAAGATGAACAACGGCGTGATTGGAACGCTGACGGTGAGCTGGACGGATTACGGGGAGGAGGACAACTCCACCGTGATCTTTGGGACAAAGGGTCTCATGCGTATCTATGACAACAGCGAGCATACCATCCAGATCAGCACAGACCGTGGGGACAAGATTTACTATGATCTGGACAGAATGATGACAAACGTGAACCAGCGGGAATCCGGCGTTGTCAGTGAGTTCGTCCGGGAGCTGGAGAGCGGGGACTGGGCAAACGCCGCCAACGAAAGCTCGGTGAACGCCATCCGTGCAGTGATTGCCGCCTTTACCTCCAGCGCCGAAGACCGCACCATCCGTCTGAATGAAGTGAGGTAGTGAGATGAACGAGAACTATATCTTCCCCTTCCTCTGGATGCGTGGGGAGGAAGAGAGCATCCTGCGCAACGAAATCTCTAAAATCTATGAATGCGGCATCCGTGCCGTGTGCGTGGAGGCTAGACCTCACGATGACTTCTGCGGCCCCGGCTGGTGGCATGATATGGACATTGTGCTGGACGAAGCACGAAGCCGGGGGATGAAGGTCTGGATTCTGGACGACAAGCACTTTCCCACCGGCTACGCCAACGGCCTGATTGAACAGAAATACCCGGAGCGGAAGAAGGAATATATCGCCTGCACCACGGCGGACGTGTTTGGACAAAGCCGCCCTCTCACGCTGAATATCTCCCGTATGCTGAAGCCCACCATCGGCTTTTGGGAGATTGGCAATCCTGTGGACTACGAAGAGCGGGCAAGAAACACCCTCGTCGCCGCCGTCGCCCTGCGCTTTGATGAGGGCGGGGTGTTCCATGAGGATGCGGTGGATCTGACGGACTGCTGCAGGGACGGTGTGGCCTCCTTTTGCCTCCCGGAGGGTCAGTGGAGAATCCATGTGATCTATAAAACCCGTACCGACGGTGGAAATCCTGCCTATATCAATATGATTGATGCCCAGTCCGCCCATACCCAGATTGAGGGGGTCTATGAGGCGCATTACCGGCGTTATGCCGAAGCGTTCGGCAAGACCATTGCAGGCTTTTTCTCCGATGAGCCTCAGTTCGGCAATATCACCGAGCAGTGCTTTGACACCCGGCTGGGGAAGGAGAAAATGCCACTGCCGTGGAGCGGCGAGCTGGCGGAGCTGCTGTGCCAGCGCTGCGGCGCAGACTATCGCTCAAAGCTGCCCTTCCTGTTTGTGGATACGCTGGAGGGCAAGGTACAGCCCCAGATGCGCTATGACTATATGGACTGCATCTCCAAGCTGTACGCCAAAAACTTCTCCCGCCCCATTGGACAGTGGTGCCATGACCACGGCGTGGAGTATATCGGCCATGTGGTGGAAGATAACAGCGTTCACAGCCGTCTGGGTCTGGGCGCTGCCCACTGGTTCCGTGCCATGGAGGGACAGGACATGGCAGGAATCGACATCATCGGCGGTCAGTATGTCTTCGGCGCCCCGGCACAGGAGCGCAAGGGCATGGTAAAGGCAGACGGGGAGTTTTTCCACTATGCGCTGGGCAAGCTGGGCGCCTCCGGGGGACATCTGGACCCCAAAAAGCAGGGCAGAACCATGTGCGAGCTCTTCGGCGCTTATGGCTGGGGCTTCGGCGTGCGGGAGATGAACCACCTGCTGGATCACCTCCTCTCCCGGGGCGTGAACCATCTGGTGCCCCACGCCTTTTCCATGGCGGAGTACCCGGATTTCGACTGCCCGCCCCATTTCTACGCCAGAGGCAACAACCCCCAGTTCCCCTATTTTGCCCGACTGATGAAGTACGCCAACCGGATGTGCCACCAGCTCAACGGCGGCACCCATGCCGCCAGCGTGGCGGTGCTCTATGACGGGGAGCAGGACTGGTGCGGCGAGCGTATGCCCATGCAGAAGCTCTGCCGGGTGCTGACGGAAAACCAGATCGAATTTGACATTGTCTCTCTGGATATGCTGCGCAATCTGCCTGCGTACCACGGGAGCGTGAGGGGGGACAGATTGGAGATCAACGGCGTGGGCTTCCGCGCGCTGCTGGTGCCCGGCTCGGACTATGTGCCCCAAGGGCTTTTGGATTTTGCAGGAGGGGCAGAGCAGTTCCCGGTGCTCTTTGTGGGCGGCCTGCCCAAGGGCGTACTCCGGGACGAGGGCGGAATCGCACCGGATGCGGCGCTTTTGAGCCGGATGCCCGTTGTCCCCCTGCAGGAGCTGGCGGAATACCTCTCTGAGCGGGGCATGAAGGAAATCCGGGTGGAGCCGGCGTTTGCGCCTATCAGTGTCTACCACTACCGGAAGGAGGGGGAGATGTTCTTCCTCGTAAACGAATCCCCGAACCGGCGCTTTTCCGGCACGCTCACCCTTCCCGCACAGGGGGAGCTGGTGTGCTATGACGGCTTTGAGGACAGCTATGCGGCGCTGGAGACTCAGCGCTGTGACGGCGGTGTGGGTGTTTCCCTTGTGCTGGAGCCGGGGGAGAGTATCCTGCTGATGGAGGGCAAAAACACGAAGGGGCTGCCCCTGCGGCGGTTTGCCGCCCGGCAGCTTGCCGACTGCCAAAAGCGGATGGATCTCTCCCACGTCTGGCAGGTGAAGTGCGTGGGTGCAAAGGAGCGGGAGGAGGACTGCCCGGCGGAGTGGGTAGACACCCTCGCCCCCATCAGTGATACCAGACCCAATTTCTCCGGGCGTATCCTCTACCGGAAGGAGTTTGAGCTGGAGCAGGTGCCGCAGCAGGCATTCCTCCGCATGGAGCAGGTCTTTGAGGTCATGCGTGTGCGTATCAACGGCAGGGATGGGGGAATCCGTCTCACGCCCCCCTATCAGGTGG
>CAJOOV010000215.1 GCA_905236265.1 uncultured Oscillospiraceae bacterium
GGCACCAGCGGCATGAGCAAGGCGGTGATGCTCAGCCAGTTCAATATCTGCCGGGACATCAACCTGACCTGCCAGCTCTTTGTACCCACGGAGGGGGCGACCATTGCCGTGCTGCCCTTCCACCACGCCTTCGGCCTGATTACCGCCGTACTCAAGCCCTTCCACTACCAGCGCCCGGTCTTTATCAACTCCAACCTGTCCAGCTTCATGCGGGAGATCGCCATTGCCAAGCCCAGAACCCTGTTTCTGGTGCCCCTGTTTATCGAGACCTTTGAAAAGACCATCTGGCGCAACGCCAAAAAGCAGGGCGTGGAGAACAAGCTCCGCCGTGCCATGAAGCTCAGCGACGGTATGCTGAAAATGGGCATCGACAAGCGCCGGGATCTGTTTAAGGACGTGCTGGACAAGTTCGGCGGACAGGTGGACTACATCATCTGCGGCGGCGCTGCCCTTGACCCCAAGTATGTGAAGGAGTTCCGCTCCTTCGGCATTGAGATTCTCAACGGCTACGGCATCACCGAGTGCTCCCCGGTGCTGGCGGTGAACCGGAACCACTATTACCGGGACGGCAGCGTGGGACAGATGGTGCCCGGTCTGGAATTTCGCATCTACCAGCCTGACGAGCAGGGCGTGGGCGAGATTCAGGTGCGGGGCGACAACGTGATGATGGGCTACTACCACGACGAGGAGAACACCAGAGAGGCCTTTATTGACGGCTTCTACCGCACCGGCGATCTGGGCTATATTGACAAGGACGGCTTCCTCTGGGTGACGGGGCGGAAGAAGAACCTGATTATCCTCAACAACGGGGAAAACGTCTCCCCCGAGGGCATCGAGCAGCAATTGGAGCGCATACCGGAGGTAGGCGAGGTGGTCGTCTACGAGGAGGAGCACGCCATCACCGCCGAGATCTACCCGGACGACACCCTTGACAAGAGCGACGAGGAGAAACAGAAGGCCATTGAGGAGGGCATTCGCCGCTTCAATGCCGACATGCCCAACTTCAAGAAAATCCACAAGGTGAAGATTCGCAAGACGCCCTTTGAAAAGACCGCCACCAAGAAGATCAAGCGCTATCAGGTGGGGCAGAAATAAACACATTGGTATAAAGCACCGTCCATCCGGGCATACTCAGGGTATGACTCAGGATGGACGGTGTTATTATGCGTATCTCTCAGCTCATGTCAAAACAGGTAGTCTCCATCACCCCGGAGGAATCCGCCGCCCTTGCCGCCCGGCTGCTGGCAAGGCACGATCTGGGGCTGCTGCCCGTGTGCGCACAGGACGGCGCTCTGGTGGGGGTGGTAACAGACCGGGATATTGTGGTGCGCTGTCTGGCCGCCGGGGCGGAGCCGTCACGGGTGCCGGTGGCGGATATTATGTCCCCCGCTCCCCATACTGCCCAGCCGGAGGAGCCGGCGGAGGATGCCCTGCGGAGAATGGCACGCCTTCAGGTGCGCCGCCTGCCTGTGGTGGAGCAGGGGCAGGTGGTGGGCATGGTGTCTCTGGGAGATCTGGCACGCTCCCGGCGCTATGAGATGGAGTCCGCCAAAGCGCTGGGGGAGATCAGCGCCAATGTGCGCCGCCACAGGCGGTGAGGGGGGGCGGTTAAACCGTTCTGTTTGCGTGGTGTAGGGGCGCACAGTGTGCCCGGTTGCTCCCCCAGTCTGCTTCGCAGACAGCCCCCTCTAAGAGGGGGCTACTGACGAGAAGTGAACGCATTAGCAAAACCTTACCGAAACCGTATCCCTGACACCCTTTGCCAATGCCTCCCTCTTTGAGGGAGGTGCCCCGAAGGGGCGGAGGGAGTATTCCCCCGCAGGGGCAAAGTCCTCCCCCTGCATCTTCCCCTTGACAACTGAATCGTATGGCGTTAAAATACTTAACATGCTGAATATCAGCAAGCGAACGAAATGAGAGGAGTGATTCCATGACCCTGCCTGAGCCCCGTCCAAGACAGGTGCTCTCCCTGTTCTACCGGCTGCACCGGGCAAAGCACAACGCCACCCTGGCCGCACTGGCGCAGGCGGGACTGCAGGACGTGGGGCAGCCCCGCATTCTGTTTCTTCTGGGAGAGGAGGGGGCGGACGGTACGCTGCCCTCCCAGCAGGAGCTGGCAGAAAAGCTCCATGTCTCCCCCGCCACCATTGCCAACTCCCTTGCCTCTCTGGAGCGCATGGGGTATGTGGCGCGGCGGGAGGATGAGCAGGATCGGCGCAAAAAGCGGATTGTCCTCACGGACAAGGGGCGCACTGCCCGAAGAGCCTGTCTGGAGGTCTTTGAGCAGGTAGACGAACAGCTCTGTCAGGGCTTCTCCCAGCAGGAGCTGGACGCTCTGAGCGCACAGTTTCTCCGAATGCTGGACAATCTCAGGGAGCTGGCAGGGGAAGACCCCTGCGCCCACACCACCACAGGAAAGGATGATAGTAAATGATAAAACGGCTGCTGCCCTATCTCCGGGGCTACCGCCGTCAGGCAGTGCTCGCCCCCCTCTCGGTGAGCGTGGAGACGGTGTGCGAGCTGATTCTTCCCCTGCTGATGGCCGCCATCATTGACGACGGCATCCAGAAGGGGGACATGAACGCCATACTGAAAAACGGCGTGCTGATGCTGGCAGTGTCCATGCTGTCCCTCGCCGGGGGCATTCTGGCCGCCCGCTTTGCGGCGCAGGCGGCGCAGGGTCTGGGCGCAAACCTCCGGCAGGCGGAGTTTGAACGGATCAACGCCTTCTCCTTCGGGGACATTGACCGCTTCTCCACCGCCTCTCTGGTCACCAGAATGACCAACGACGTGACCCAGATTCAGAACATGGTGGCCATGTGCCTGCGGATGCTGGTGCGTTCGGCAGTGATGATGATTGTGGCGATCATCGTCGCCTGCTCCATCAGCGTAAAGCTGGCGGCCTATGTGCTGGTGATTATGCCGCTGGTGGTGGCCATGGTGGGACTGATGATGAAGTTTATCGGCCCCCTCTTCGGCGTGATGCAGAAGAAAATCGACGGGATGAACCAGGTGATTCAGGAAAACCTCATCGCCACCCGTGTGGTGAAGGCTTTTGTCCGTCAGGAGCATGAGCGCGAAAAGTTCAAGGCCGCCAACGACGCCCTCACCCAGGCGGGACTGAACGCCATTATGCGCATGATGGCCATGATGCCCCTGATGATGCTGGGCATGAACATCGCCACCGTGCTGATTCTCTACAACGGGGGACACATGGTGCTGCGCAGCGAGCTGGAAATCGGCCAGCTCTCCTCTATCCTTACTTACATCTTTAATATCCTCTTCTCCGTGATGATGGTGGGCATGGCTCTGCTCATGTTCACCCGTGCCAAGGCCAGCGCCGGGCGGATTTTCGAGGTGCTGGACGCCAAGCCCGCCATTGCCGACGGAGCGGAGGAGATGCCCGAACAGAAGGAGCGGGGTCTGGTGGAGTTTCGGAAGGTGTGCTTCAAGTACGCCGCCGGAGGCACCGGGGACGACGTGCTCCGGGACATCTCCTTCACCGCCCTGCCCGGCGAGACGGTTGCCATTGTGGGCGGCACCGGCAGCGGCAAGAGCACGCTGGTGAACCTGATCCCCCGCTTCTATGACGTGACGGAGGGGGCTGTGCTGCTGGACGGCAGGGACGTGCGGGACTATAAGCTGGACGATCTCCGGGGACGCATCGGCATGGTGCTGCAAAACAACGTCCTCTTCTCCGGCACCATCCGGGAAAACCTGCTCTGGGGCAACCCGGAGGCCACGGAGGAGGAGATGATTCAGGCGGCAAAGGACGCTCAGGCCTATGATTTCGTCATGAGCTTCCCCGACGGCTTTGACACCCACATGGAGCAGGGGGGCGTGAATGTCTCCGGCGGGCAGAAGCAGCGCCTGTGCATCGCCCGTGCCATGCTCCGCCACCCGGAGGTGCTGATTCTGGACGACTCCACCTCCGCCGTGGACTCCACCACAGAGGGGCTGATCCGCCAGTCCTTCCACGAGAACCTGAAGGACACCACCGTGCTGCTCATCGCCCAGCGCATCAGCTCCGTGCGCAGTGCGGACAGGATTCTGGTGCTGGAGGACGACACCATTGTGGCCTCCGGTACCCACGACGAGCTGATGCAGACCAGCAGCGTCTATCAGGAGATCTACTACTCCCAGCAGGAAGGGGTGAAGGAGAATGGCTAATCAACCCAATCCTCCCAAGGGGGGCGGCCCCGGCGGACGGGGCAGAGGCGGCTTCCAGAAGCCGAAAAACCTGCGTGCCACCATGCTTCGCATGTTCTCCTACCTCACCCGGCGGCCTGCGCTGCTGGTGCTGGCAGTGATCTGCGTGGTTGCCGCAGCGCTGTCCAGCGTGGCGGGCACCTACTTCATGCGCCCCATTATCAACTCCCTCACCCAGGCCGTGGCACAGGGTCAGACCGACCTGCCCGGACTGATGGGCTCCATCCTCCGGCTGCTGGGGGTGTACGCCGTGGCGGCGGTTTGCTCCTACGGCCAGTCCGCCCTCATGGCACAGCTCGCCCAGCGGGGCTGCAACACCCTGCGCCGGGAGCTGTTTGACAAGCTGCAGACCCTCCC
>CAJOOV010000216.1 GCA_905236265.1 uncultured Oscillospiraceae bacterium
ACTGCGCTGGGATGGACATGGTACCCGTCGCAGATAAGCTCTGCCGTAACATCCTCCCGTTCTGCCGCAGCACCGATGGGACCCGGCGCACGGTGGTGAAAGGCCGGCATGGCATTGTACAAATGGGTCAGGTGGCGTGCACCTGCTGCAAAGAAGCGTTTTGCCGTGTCATAATCCGCATCCGTGTGAGCAGCGGAGACAGCACACAGCGCAGCCGCCTTTTCTGCAAACCGAACCGCACCGGGAAGCTCCGGGGCGATATCCACAATGCGGATGAGCCCGCCACAGCTGTGGTAAAGCCGCTGAAAAGCATCAAAATCGGGCAGCTTCAGGAACGCACCGTTCTGGGCCCCCTTTCTCTTTTCGGAGAAAAACGGCCCCTCCATGTGGATGCCTGCAATACGGGCGCAATCGTCGGGGCGATTCGCCGCCAGCCTAGCTGCTGAGTGAAATGCCTTCGCCAGTGTCTCATAGGGCAGCGTCATGGAAGCCGGAGCGAAGGATGTCACACCCCGAAGGGCAAGATACCTTCCCATCCGGGCAAGCCCCTTCTCATCTCCGTCAGAGAAGTCCGCACCCGCTGCCCCGTGGATATGTGCGTCCACGAGACCGGGGATCACATATGCGCCGTCCAGATCGATGCCATCCCAAGGGGCGGAGCCTTCAAATACAGCGGAGAACCGCCCCCGCTCTACAAGAAAGCCCCCTCGGACAAAGCCCTTTCCTTCCAGAAACAGATTGGCGTTTTTGTACAGCACCTTCATCCCAGCATTTCTATGAAAAATACAGGTTGGCGATTTTCGACCATTCCTGAAAACATAATATCATACTTCGAAAGGGCATTCCATACCGTTTCTGTCACCCGTCCAGCCCGGAGCAGTCAATGGAAACCTGAATCCCCGGTTCAGCATTTACATGCAGCACAATCCCGTTACCTGTCCGCCTTGTCTCCACGGAAATGTCTCCGGAGGTGAAGCGGTTTTCCTCCGTGAGCGTCTGACGGAAAGCGTCAAAACACGCAGAACCCTGCTGACCGGGTTCTGCGTGTGATGCTCTGGGAGACTTATTCAAACAGAATGGCCTCTCCGGACTCTGCGCTCGTCCATGCCGCCTCCATGACGGATAGCACCCGGCGTACTTCGGAAATCTTGATGACCGACTCCGCCTTTCCGTTGAGCACATCGCTTACGTTCCTGTAAAAGTCCGTCCAATCCGTCTGGATCTCCGGCAGTGGCTCAGTGACAATGCCTCCGGGAGGCACCGGGGCAAACTGACGGGTGGGTCCAGCCTCGGTTTCCACAATCTGAGAGGGCAGCTTTTCCAGCATCTTTCCGGTGCGGTAGATGTTGCCGTCGCAGCTGAAAGTCTTGACCACCATGGTGCCCTTGTCGCCTGCAGCCAGCCAGCGGGGCTGGTACTCCAGAATGTAGGTGGACAGCTCAATATGGGCGGTAACGCCGTTGTCCAGCTTCAGAATGATTTTGAAATAGTCGTCCACTTCCTCGTAACAGGCCTAAGGTAGTCAGTCCCTTCAGGTTCCCGATGCTATCTGGCAGGCTTGTCAGATTGTTGTGAAACAGATTTAAGTGCGTCAACCCGGACAGGCTCCCGATGCTTTCTGGCAGGCGGGCCAGTCCCTTATTACAGAGGGATAGTTTATTCACACTTCCCAGCTCTGCCCGCTCCGCAGCACTGGGGCAGTACCCCTCATCCATCCGCTGCAGCAGCTCCAATACTTCCCTGTCAGTCATTTCGTCACCCTCTCCAGCTACTGTTTCCCACAGAATACCACATTCCTACGCAAAGCACCAGCGTTTGACAGCTTTTTCCCGCCTACCCCTGCCGGAAACGTCCTGCTCCCTGATTGCGCAGGAGCCGGGGCCGTGGTAGAATATGGTCGAAAGGGAGGCAGGGGAAATGATTCTGGATGTAGCGTCTATTGCAGACAGTATTATAGCGGCGGTCATTTATGATAAAGTAAAGCCCATAGGAGCCGGCTTTCACACGGAAAAGCAGGAGAATATACTGCGCAATGCGCTGACAAAATATCTGCAAAATGAGGAACAGCGTTTTGGAACAGACGGTGCGGCCATTTTGGCAGAGGTTCAAGGCCGCATCCCCATTGCTCAGATGTATCGAAATGCGCTGAACGTTTCCTGCAACCGGGAGAAATTGCTCAAGCTGTGGATGGAGGGCTACAGCGGGGCATTTCCCCAAGAGGTGGGAACTGTGTGCGGAGGGTGTATTGACATTGTCCTCAGCAATATCAAACACTGGCCGGAGTTTTTGCCGGATGTCGCCGTAAAAAACCTTCAAAAGACAGATACCCTTGAACAGAATCAAGACGAAATAATTGAAAATCAAACCAAAATGCTGGCTAATCAAGACAAAATGATGGAGTATATGAAGCAGTCCCCTTCCGAGAGGGAGGAGAGCGCCCACACGCCCCAGTCCCCGCCCCTGGAGGTAAATAATCAGAATGACGCATATCTGCGCAAGTGGACGGATAACCTCTTCCTGAACAACTCCGCCGCTGACTTTGACGCAAAGCCAGTGGCGGCGCATGAGCTATATATCCCCCTTTCCTTCCGCTTTGGGAAAGATAAGGA
>CAJOOV010000217.1 GCA_905236265.1 uncultured Oscillospiraceae bacterium
ATCCGGTCACGCAGTGCGGCGGCAAGCTCGAATTCCAGCCGCTGGGCGGCCTCCTTCATCTGCCTGTCCAGCTGGGCGATGGTTTCCTCCCGCTCCTCCGGGGACAGCCGGGCATGGGTCTTTTCGTAGCGCTCCTTTTCCTCCTCCACCTGAGACAGCTCCAGCAGCTCCCGGATGTCCTTGCGGATGGTCTGGGGGGTGATGCCGTGTTCCCGGTTATAGCGCTGCTGAATCTCCCGGCGGCGGGCGGTCTCGTCCATGGCGGAGCGCATGGAGGGGGTAATGCGGTCGGCGTAGAGGATGACCCGCCCCTCAGCGTTCCTGGCGGCACGTCCGATGGTCTGCACAAGGGAGGTCTCGCTTCTCAGAAAGCCCTCCTTGTCCGCATCCAGAATGGCCACCAGCGACACCTCCGGCATATCCAGCCCCTCCCGAAGCAGGTTGATGCCCACCAGCACATCCACCGTGCCAAGGCGCAGGTCACGGATAATCTCCGTGCGCTCAATGGTCTTCACGTTATGGTGCATATACGCTACCTTAATCCCGGACTTTTGCAGGTAGGCGGTCAAGTCCTCCGCCATTTTGATGGTCAGTGTGGTCACCAGAACCCGCTCGTTTCGCTCTATGCGCAGGTTGATCTCACTGAGCAGGTCGTCGATCTGCCCCTCTACAGGGCGTACCTCCACCTCCGGGTCCAGCAGTCCCGTGGGGCGGATGACCTGCTCCACGATCTGCCCGGAGCGGGTGCGCTCATACTCCCCCGGTGTGGCGGAGACATAGATCACCTGATTCACCCGTCCCTCGAACTCGTCGAACTTCAGCGGGCGGTTGTCAAAGGCGCAGGGCAGGCGGAAGCCGTAGTCCACCAGAGAGGACTTGCGGGCGTGGTCGCCGTTGTACATCGCCCGCACCTGAGGCAGGGTGACGTGGCTCTCGTCGATAAAGAGAAGGAAGTCACGGGGAAAGTAGTCCATCAGGGTGTGGGGGGGAGAGCCTGCCGGTCTGCCCTCGATTATGCGGGAATAGTTCTCAATACCGGAGCAGTAGCCCAGCTCCCGCATCATCTCCATGTCGTACTCCGTGCGCTGCTGCAGGCGCTGTGCCTCCACCAGCTTGTTCTCCGACTGGAAGAACGCAAGCTGCTGCTGCAGCTCCTTTTCGATCTGAACCACCGCCCGCTCCAGCTTGTCCCTTGGGGTGACGTAGTGGGTGGCGGGCCAGATGGGGATGACGTTCAGACGGCGGATGGGTGCGCCTGTGACCACATTGATCTCGCTGAGGCGGTCGATCTCGTCCCCGAAGAACTCCACCCGGATGGCGGTGTCTGACCAGTAGGCCGGCCAGATGTCCATGGTATCCCCCCGCACCCGGAACATATTCCGCTCAAAGGCAATGTCGTTGCGCTCGTAGCGGATGTCGATGAGGCGTGCCATCAGCTCCTTGGGGGCAATCTCCATGCCTACCCGGAGGGAGACCATCATGGCGGCAAAGTCCTCCGGCTCCCCCAGACCGTAGATACAGCTCACGGAGGAGACCACGATCACGTCCCGGCGCTCCATCAGGGAGGCAGTGGCGGCCAGGCGGAGGCGGTCAATCTCCTCGTTGATGGAGGCATCCTTTTCGATGAAGGTATCCGTGTGGGGGATATAGGCCTCCGGCTGGTAGTAGTCGTAGTAGGAGACGAAATACTCCACGGCATTGTCCGGGAAGAAGGTCTTAAACTCGGCGCAGAGCTGGGCGGCAAGGGTCTTGTTATGAGCCAGCACCAGCGTGGGGCGCTGCACCTGTTCAATGATCTTTGCCATAGTAAAGGTCTTGCCGGAGCCGGTGACGCCCAGCAGCGTCTGTTCGTCCAGACCCAGCTCCACGCCCCGGCTCAGTGCGGCAATGGCCTCCGGCTGGTCGCCGCTGGGGGTATATTCGCTGACAACATGAAATTCGGGCATGGCTGGCACCTCTTTATCAATGGCTTTTCAGTTTCTCTGATATGGCGTCTCCATGCGCTCCGCCCGTGAAAAGGGGAACGCCTGCAGACAGTACGGGGCGTCTAGGACGCCGCCCCGTACAATCGTCCTGTATTGCTCAGACGTTGAACCGGAACAGGATGATGTCTCCGTCCTGCACCACATATTCCTTCCCCTCGGAGCGCATCAGCCCCTTTTCTCTGGCCGCCTTCTCGCTGCCGCAGGCCACCATGTCGGCGTAGGCGATCACCTCCGCACGGATGAAGCCCCGCTCAAAGTCGGAGTGGATTTTGCCCGCCGCCTGAGGCGCTTTCGTGCCCTTGGTAATCGTCCATGCCCGGCACTCATCCTCGCCGCTGGTGAGGAAGGAGATCAGCCCCAGCAGCGTATAGCTGGCCTTGATGAGCCTGTCCAGCCCGGATTCGCTGATGCCCAGCTCCTCCATGAACAGGGTCTGCTCCTCACCCTCCATCTGGCTCAGCTCTTCCTCCAGTCTGGCGCACACGGGGATTACCTGCGCCCCCTCCTTGTCCGCAAGCTCCTTCACCTGCCGGTAGTAGGGGTTGTCCTCGCAGGCACCGGAGGAGAAGGTGTCCTCGTCCAGATTGGCGGCGTAGATCACCGGCTTCAGGCTCAGCAGGTCGCTGGTGGCAATCAGGGCGGCATCCTCCCCGTCGCACGCATAGGAGCGGGCGGAGTTGCCGTCGTTGAGCCAGTCCCGGAGCCCCTCAAAGACCTCCGCCTCCTTCAGGAACTTCTTGTCCCCCTTGGCGGCTTTTTTACACTTGTCCACCCGGCGCTCTACCATCTCAAGGTCGGCCATAATCAGCTCCAAATCAATGGTGCCGATGTCCCGGACGGGGTCGGTGCTGCCCTCCACATGGATGACGTTCTCATCGTCAAAGCAGCGCACCACATGGACAATGGCATCCGTGCCCCGGATGTTGGACAAAAACTTGTTGCCCAGTCCCTCCCCCCGGCTGGCGCCCTTCACCAGTCCGGCAATGTCCACAAACTCGATCACTGCGGGAGTGGTCTTTTTCGGGTGGTACAGATGGGACAGCCAGTCCAGCCTGCTGTCCGGCACCGCAACCGTGCCCACATTGGGCTCGATGGTGCAGAAGGGGTAGTTGGCGCACTCCGCCCCGGCGTTGGTGATGGCGTTGAAGAGAGTGCTTTTGCCCACGTTGGGCAGTCCTACGATACCTAATTTCATTGGTAAACACGTCCTTTTTCCGGAGGTCGCATATCCTCACATTTTATCACCCTAAGTATATACCCAAACGCCTTTCGCCGCAAGAGAAAACATTATTCCTCCATCCGGCTGAGATACTCCTGCCCCGCCGCACGGGCGAACAGCCTCGCCCCGGCCAGCGCCTCCTGCAGGGTGTTGCCGCTGGTTCCCACCTCCACCAGCAGGGAGCCTGCGGTCATGTGCTGGTTAAAGCGCTGGCTGCGCAGGTTCACCGGGCGGGGAAAGCCCTCGTCCGTCATGAGCATCCGTGCCTGAATCCATGCGGCGAGGGTGAGATTGTCCTCCCACCGGGGATGCTCCAAGCCCCCGTCGTCTGTGCCCACCACCAGCATCACCCGTGCCACGCTCTCCCCGTCCACCTCGTCGCATACCTTGATGGCTGTGCCGTCGGCGGCAATCATGGCATCCCGGTGGACATCCAGCACCACGGAGATGGTGGGGTATTCCTCCAGATAGGAGCGTATTCCCTTCAGGGAACGGGCATAGGAGCCGTTATAGCCGGGGTAGTCGTAAAGGCTGGTGTCGTGAACCACCTCCAGCCCCATGTCCTGAAAGACCTGCCGCATCTCCTCGCCCACCCGGATCATATTATAGTCCTCGTCCGTGGTGCGGGCGTTGTCGGAGGGGGTGTAGTCGTCCCCGTCCGCCATGGTATAGGCCTCTGTGCCGTGGGTGTGCATAATCAGAATCTGAGGCCCCTCATGGGAGAGCTTCAGCGCCGGCTCATCCTCCAGATAGTCCCCCAGCTCCACCTCAATGCCCTTGGTGGAGTTGGTCAGCTCCAGCGCATCCGATTCAATATCAATCTCCGGAATCTCCTCCTGCTCCCGCTCCTCCTGCGGTGCCTCAGGCTCCTGCTCCGGTGCCTCCATGAGCTGCGCTGCGGCGTTCAGCGCCGTCTCCTCCCTCTCCGGCTCCGGCTCCGTGGGCGGCTGGGCGGCGGGCGCTTCAGGGGTGGGTCGCTCCTGCTGCTCCTGCGTCAGCGCCTGCTGCTCCTCCTCCGGCATGGGCAGCTCCTGCGCCAAAAGGGTGCGCATTCCCTCCCGTTCCAGCGCTTTCAGCTCTTCTGCGGGAGGTCTCCAGCCCCCCGCCGTCAGATAGACCGCCCCGGCCAGTGTGCAAAGCGCCAGAGCGCCCGGCACTCTTCCCCGTCTCCTCCTGCCCATCTGCGCCGCCTCCCCCTGTAAAGACTCCACGATGAGCCTATGCACAGACTGGGCGGGGTATGCAGGGGGGATTCACTCCAAAGACGGGAGGGGGGTGTCTTATGAGAGGCCTATTGCTTCCATCTCCCTCCGTCTTGGCTTCGCCGAGCCACCTCCCTCGGGGAGGGAGGCTTCCATGCCGGTTTTACCGCCAAAAGGCCCCCGTCATGGCCCCCTCTCCGAGGGGGCTGTCAGCGAAGCTGACTGGGGGAGTGAAGGGAGCTGGCGCGTAGCGCCTGAGGGAGTTTCTTTGCAATCCCATAAGAAAACGTGAATAACCCAGAAAAAGCCAATTCCCCGCGATGGCGGGGAATCGGCTTTTTCTGTATGTTACTGTTCGCCGGTCAAAAACTCAAATCCGTTCAGGGCGTCGTACAGTCTCAGCGCGCTCAGGCCGCCCAGGGAGCGG
>CAJOOV010000218.1 GCA_905236265.1 uncultured Oscillospiraceae bacterium
CCCACGGCAACGCCGTTGAGGGACACCTGCATGTGAAAGACCTTCGCATGGTCGGGGCCGGTCTGGTCAATGAGCTGATAGGTGAGCACCTGACCGCTCTTGCGCTGAATCAGCTCCTGCAGGGAGGTCTTGTAGTCCCTGCCCAGCTGGTCGATGTGGGAGATGTCGTCCAGAATAAAGCGGTGAATCAGCCGCCGGGCCTGGGCAATGCCCCCGTCCAGATACACGGCGGCCAGCACTGCCTCCACGGCATCCGCCTGAATGGAGGGGCGCTCTCTGCCGCCGCACATCTCCTCCCCCCTGCCCAGCAGGAGGAACTGCCCCAGATTCCAGCGCCCTGCCACCAGCACCAGATTGTCCTCGCACACCAGACTGGCACGCATCCTTGTCAGGTCGCCCTCCGGGAGCTGGCCGAACTGGCGGAAGAGGTAGTCCGCAACCACCATGCCCAGCACTGAGTCCCCCAGAAATTCCAGCCGCTCGTTGCACTGGGCGTGCCCCACATGGTGCTCGTTGGCGTAGGAGCTGTGGGTCAGGGCAGTTTCCAGCAGACCGGCATCCTGAAACCGGTAGCCCAGTATCTCCTCAAGTCCGTTCATTGTTCCGCCTCCTGTGCCAGCAGAAGGCTGTTTACGTCCTTCGCAATTGCGCTGATGATGTCCGCATTGGCGTAGTCAATGGCCTTCTCCACTGCGTGAAGCATGGCATAGGCATCGGAGGAGCCGTGCGCCTTGAACACCGGCTTTTGCAGACCCAGAAGGGCGGTGCCCCCTGTCTCACGGCTGTCCAGCATCTTCTTAAAGCCCCCCATATTGCCCTTGAGCATCAGGTAGGCGGCTTTGGTTTTCAGATTGGTGGTGAAGAGGGACTTCAGGTTGTGGACAATGAACTTTGCGGTGCCCTCCATGGTCTTGAGCAGGATATTCCCGGTAAAGCCGTCGGCAACGATCACATCCGGGGCGTTTTCGCTGGCAAGCTCCACCGGCTCCGTGTTGCCCACGAAGTTCAGCGTGCCCTTCTCCCCTGCGGCGGTGAGCAGGGCGTTGACCTGCTTATACAGCTCATTGCCCTTGCTGGGCTCTGCGCCGATGTTCACCAGTCCCACCCGGGGATTCTCCCGCCGGAGCACCTTTTCCGCATAGAAGGAGCCCATCAGGGCGAACTGCGCCATGTACTCCGGGGTACACTCGGCGTTGGCGCCTGCGTCGATGAGCACTGCCCCGCCCGCCCCGGTGGGGACAATGGGGGCGACGGCGGCACGCTTTACGCCGGGAATCCGCTTCACCAGCAGCGTGGCGGCGGAGAGGAGCGCACCGGTGCTGCCTGCGGAGATGAAGGCATCCCCCTCTCCGGCGGCGAGCATTTTCAGCCCCACTGTCATGGAGGAGTCCTTCTTTTTCCGCCATGCCGTGGCCGGGTCGTCGCAGATCTCAATGACCTGCGTGGCGTTGACAAGGGTGATGCCACGGGGAAGGGTGATATTGTCCTTTTCCAGAATGGAGCGGATGCGCTCCTCCTGTCCCACCAGCACAATGTCGCAGCCGAATTCCCTGTGGGCCATTACAGCGCCCAGCACCGGCTCTCTCGGGGCGAGATCGCCGCCCATTGCGTCAATGATGATTTTCATACGGTTGACCTCCTTTGAGTCAAAAAGGGTGAGGCAACCATAGCCCCCGGCCACTGCTGACCGGGAGGTATCGTTGCCTTACATTGGTACGGATTGCAGGGGCGTATACTGTGCGCCCCTGCAGGGGGCTTATCGCTCCAGCGTCTCCAGCGCCTTCAGGCTCCGCTCTGCCAGAGCGGCGTTTTTGTTCCGCTTGCCCCTGACCCGCCAGCCCAGCGGGGGAATAATGCCGAAGTTGATGTTCATGGGCTGGAAATCCGTCACGGAGGGGTCGCTGACATAGCAGGCGAGCGCCCCCAGCGCCGTCTCCTGGGGAAAGTCAATGGGGGACAGTCCCAGCACACGGCGAGCCAGCTCGGCACCCGCCACCAGCCCGGAGGCGGCAGACTCCACATAGCCCTCCACGCCGGTGATCTGTCCGGCAAAGGTGAGCCTCGGCTCCTCCTTTACCTGATAGTACCGGTTCAGCAGCCGGGGGGAGTCCAGATAGGTGTTGCGGTGCATCACGCCGTAGCGGAGAAACTTGGCGTTTTCCAGTCCGGGGATCATGGAGAACACCCGCCGCTGCTCCGGCCACGCCAGATGGGTCTGGAAGCCCACCATGTTGTACACGCTGCCGGAGGCGTTGTCCTTGCGAAGCTGCACCACGGCGGCGTATTTCCGGTGGGGATACCGGGGGTCGGTCAGCCCCACCGGCTTCAGGGGGCCGTAGCACAGAGTGTCGTGTCCCCGGCGGGCCATGACCTCCACGGGCATACAGCCCTCGAACACGCTGCTGTCCTCAAAGCCGTGGAGCTGCGCCTCCCGGGCGTGGCACAGCTCGTTCCAGAAGGCGTCGTACTCCTCTGCGGTCATGGGGCAGTTGATATAGTCCGCCGTGCCCTTGTCATACCGGGAGCCGAACCACGCCTTGTCCATGTCAATGCTCTCAAAGCTCACCAGCGGAGCCACAGCGTCAAAGAAATGGAGGTTGTTCTGACCGGGAAAGCGGGTGCGGATGTCCTCTGCCAGCGCATCGGAGGTGAGAGGGCCGGAGGCGATGACCACCTGCCCCTCGGCGGGAATGGCAGTGACCTCCTCCTCTGTCACGTCAATCAGGGGATGGGAGCGGATGCGCCGGGTCACTTCGCCGGAAAAGCCATAGCGGTCCACTGCCAGCGCTCCCCCGGCGGGCACCTGATGGGCGTCGGCGCAGGAGAGAATCAGCGAGCCGCAGCGGCGCATCTCCTCCTTCAGCAGCCCCACGGCGTTTTCCACATTGTTTGCCCGCAGGGAGTTGGAGCAGACCAGCTCTGCAAAGTCGTCGCTCTGGTGGGCGGGGGTGCGCTTGCGGGGCTTCATCTCATAGAGGGTGACGGGGATATTGCGCTGGGCAAGCTGCCATGCCGCCTCACACCCGGCAAGCCCTGCGCCGATGATAATAACCGGTTCCATCTCTCACTCCGTTTTGTTCTGTTGCGCTGACTCTTTTGCAGCCCGCTCGGCCGCCTTCTTGGCGGCAAGGGCAGCCCTCATCCGCTCTGTGGCGGCAATCTGGGCGGGAGTGCGCTCCCGCTTGGGCTTGTCGGCGGCGGTTTTCTTTGCCGATTTGGCAGCCGTGGTTTTGGCGGCTGTCTTTTTTACTGCTGTTTTGGCGGTTTTTGCAGACTTTTTCGCCGTCTTGGAGGAGGTCTTTTCCGTGGCAGTCTCAGCGGCTACGTCCTTGGGCGCCTCCCCCTCAGCGGTCTCCTTCTTTTTCCGGTAGCCCCGCTGATCCTCCGGGAGGAAGTTGGGGCAGCTCTCGTTGACGCAGAAGGGCTTTTTGAACCCTCTGCCGGAGAGCTTGAACATGGTCTTGCCGCACACCGGGCAGTTGTCCTTCACCGGCACGTCCCATGTCATAAAGTCACAGGGCTCGCCCTTGACCACCTTATTCCGCTCACAGCCGTAGTAGGTGTAGCCGTTGCGGCTGGTCTTTTTCAGAATGCGGCTGCCGCACTTGGGGCATTTGCCGGGCATTTCAATGACCAGCGGCTTGGTGAAGGTACACTCCGGATAGCCGGGACAGGCGAGAAAACGCCCGAAGCGCCCGGACTTGATGACCATTTTCCGGCCGCAGACATCGCAGACCTCGTCGGATTCCTCCACGGGGATCTTGATGCGCTCCCCGTCCAGATCGTGCTCCGCCTGCTCCATCTCCCCGTGGAAACCGGCGTAGAACCGTGCCAGCACGGCCTTCCAGTCCTCCTTGCCCGCCTCCACGTCGTCCAGCTCGGTTTCCATCTTTGCGGTGAAGTCCGGGTCAACGATGTCGGTGAACTTGTCCATCATCAGCCCGTTGACCACCTCTCCCAAGGGGGTGGGGCGCAGCGCCTTACCCTCCTTGACGACGTACTCCCTGTCCAGAATGGTGGAGACGGTGGGGGCGAAGGTGGAGGGGCGGCCAATGCCCTTTTCCTCCAGCAGCTTAATCAGGCTTGCCTCGGTGAAGCGGGGTGGGGGCTGGGTGAAGTGCTGGGCGGGGTCTGTCTTGTCCAGCTTCACCTGCTCCTGTTCCTGCAGATCGGGCAGGGGGGAGCCCATGGCCTCCTCCCCCTCGTCCCGGCTCTCCACATACACGGCGGTAAAGCCGGAGAATTTCAGGCTCTGGTGGGAGGCACGAAAGAGGTGGGTGCCGCTGGTGACATCAATGGAAACCGTGTCGAACACGGCGTTGGACATCTGGCAGGCGAGGAAACGGCTCCAGATCAGCTTGTACAGCCGGAGCTGTTCGCTGCTCAGGCTGCCCCGCACCGCCTCCGGGGTCAGCTCCACATTGGTGGGGCGGATGGCCTCGTGGGCGTCCTGTGCGTTGGAGCGTGCCTTATAGACTCTGGGCTTTTCCGGGACGTAGGCGGCGCCGTAGCGGGCGGTGAGAAAACGCCGGGCGGCGTCCACCGCCTCGTCGGACAGGCGCAGGGAGTCGGTTCTCATATAGGTGATAAGACCCACGGTGCCCTCGCCGTCAATGTCCACGCCCTCATACAGGGACTGAGCCACTGCCATGGTGCGCCGGGGGGTCATATTCAGCTTCCGGCTGGCCTCCTGCTGGAGGGTGGAGGTGGTGAAGGGGGGCGCAGGCTGGCGCAGCTTATCCTTGCGGGTGATGCCGGTGACAATAAACGGCTCTCTCTGAATATCGGAGAGGATGCCGTCCACCTGCTCCCGGCTGTTCAGCTCCTGCTTCTTTTTCCCCTCCCCGTGGTAGTGGGCGGTAAAGCTGCCCATGCGGGGGGCAATGCGGCTGAGGGATACGTCGATGCTCCAATACTCCTGAGGCACGAAGGCACGGATCTCGTTCTCCCGGTCTACCACCAGCCGGGTGGCCACGCTCTGCACTCTGCCTGCGGATAGCCCCCGGCGGATCTTCCGCCAAAGCAGGGGAGAGAGCTGGTAGCCCACAATCCGGTCGAGAATGCGCCGTGCCTGCTGTGCGTCCACCAGATCCTGATCGATGGAGCGGGGGTGCCGGATGGAGTCCTGCACCACCTTTTTTGTGATCTCGTTGAAGGTGACACGGTAGGTCTTGTCGTCAGGGATGCCCAAAAGCGCCTTCAGGTGCCAGGAAATGGCCTCCCCCTCACGGTCCGGGTCGGTGGCGAGATAGACTCTGCCGCTTTTTTTCGCCGCCTTGGACAGCTCGGAGATGGTCTCCTCCTTGCCCTTGATGGGCTGGTAGTCCGGGGCGAAGTTGCGTTCAATATCCACGCCCAGCTTGCTCTTGGGCAAATCACGGATATGCCCCATGCTGGCCTTAACCTGATAGCCGGGGCCCAGATATTTTCCAATGGTTTTGGCCTTTGCGGGAGACTCCACAATGACCAGATCGGTTTTTGCCATAATCGTTGTTATCCTCCATCTCTGGAAGTTTCTGCGGGAATCAGCTCAGTCCCTCCGGCCTGATGCGGTACTGCCCGCCGGGGATTTCCTCCACCGCTCCGCTCACGGCCAGCATGACCAGAGAGGCTCCCGCTGCGCTTGCGCTCAGTCCGGTGGCAGAAATCAGCGCTTCGGCGGTGGCAGGGCCGGAGAGCAGCGCCTTTAACAGCGCACGCTCGTCCTCGTTCCACCGCCGGTCGCTGTCCAGTAACTCAATATAACCAGTGTTCGGGGCGGTGTCAACCCCTTTTTCCTCCCGGACGGGGGCGCAGGATGCCTCGGAGGGCCGGGACGCAGGCTCAGAGGGGGCGCTGTCGTTCCCACCCTCCACACGCACCACCCTCCAGCGGGGAGCGTCGGCGGCGGGGGCGGATCTGGGCAGCAGATAGTCATAGCGGCGCAGCAGATCCTCCGGAGACAGCACCGGGGTGGCCAGACCGGCACAGAGCAGGTCGTTGGTGCCGGAGGAGCGGGCGGTGTCCACATTGGCGGGAACCACATAGAGATCCTTCCCCTGCTCGCTGGCCTGCTTTGCCAGCTTTACCGCACCGCTGCTCCTGTCCCCCTCCACGCACAAAAGGCCGCAGGAGAGTCCCACGAGAATGACGTTTCTCCGGCGGAAGCGGGGAGCGTCGTGGGTGGTGCCGGGAGGGCTTTCACTGAGCACGCACCCGGCCGCCGCAGCGTCATTGAGCAGGTTCCGGCTGTCCTCAGAGCCGTAGTAGGGCACATCCACCCCGCCGGGCATGACCAGCACCAGCGGCCCGCCCCCGCGAAGGGCGCTTTTCGCCGCTGCTGAGTCACAGCCGGAGACCACGCCTGTGGCCACAATGCCGCCCTGCCTGACGATTCCGCTGCCAAAGCGCCGGGCGATCTCCAGCCCATAGGGGCTTGCCTTCCGGGTGCCTGCCATGGCAATCACCGCCCGCTCGTCAAAGCGCAGGGTCTTCCCCCGCACATACAGCACCAGCGGAGGCAGGGCGGTGCTGCGAAGGCGTTCGGGATAGTCCGTGTCGGCAAAGGTGAGGATGCGGATGCCCTGTCTGTCACAGCGCTCCTGAATCTCCTCGGCGGCGCTGAGATCCCGGCGCAGCAGCAGACTGCGCTGGGCAGGGGTGAGGGAGGTCAGGCGGTCGTACTCCGCCGGGTCGGAATAATAGGCGCGCTCCGGGGTGCCGAAGCGGCAGAACACCTCCCACGCCGCCGGGGGCGGCAGCAGGTTGGTGAGCCAGAGCCAGTATTTTGCAGCGCTGAGCATGGCTTTATTCTCCTCTCTTCCGGTAAAACTCCCACAGCACCACCGCTGCGGCGATGGCGGCGTTGAGAGACTCGCACTGGGGCTGCATGGGGATGCGCCATGTCTGGCGGCACAGGCGCAGCACGTCCGGGGACACCCCGCTGCCCTCACTTCCGATGACTACGGCGGCACTCCCTCCGGGGGAGGAGGGAAGCGGCACCGTGTCCTCCCGCAGCGCCGTGGCGTAAAGGGGGATGCGGGAGCGGTTCAGGCATTCGGACAGAGCCTCGGCGCCGCACTCCCACACGGGGAGGCGGAACGCCGCCCCCATTGTGGAGCGCACGGTTTTCGGGGAGAAGGGGTCGGCGCACGCCCCGGTGAGAATCAGCCCCTTCGCCCCGAAGGCATCCGCCGTGCGCCAGACGGTGCCCACGTTGCCGGGATCCTGAACGCCGTCCAGCACCACATAGACCCCCGGCTCCAGCCGCCGGGGCAGCGTGGTGTCCGGCAGGGAGGCGAGAAAGAGCACGCCCTGAGGCGTTTTTGCAGGGGAGAGGGAGGCCATCAGATCCTCGGGAACCTGAACCGCCCGCACGCCCTCCGGGAGGCGGGGGCTGACCTTAGGGGTGAAAATCACGGTGTCGATGCCTGCGCCCCACTGCAGCGCCTCGTCGTAGAGCTTGATGCCGTCTCCCGGAAACAGCCGGCACTCCCGGCGGTAGGAGCGGCTTTTTTCCAGCCGCCTCACCTTGGACACCAGCGCATTGGAGCGGGCTGTGATGGTTTCGATACGGGGCATAGCGTTACCTCCTGTATATCTGTGCCACATTTGCCACATTATACCACACCCGCCCGGCTTTGTCATGGAAAAAGACAATCTTCAAATCGCAGACAAAGTCCGATGGACTTTGTCTGCGAGCTTTGCATCCATGCTGCGCGCACTCCCTTCGGTCGCACACTTGCATGGATAGCAGTATTTTTGCACCGA
>CAJOOV010000219.1 GCA_905236265.1 uncultured Oscillospiraceae bacterium
ACATGGCGCAGGAGGTGAGAAAGCTGCGCACCTGCCCCCGGCCAAAATCGAAGAAGTTGGCGGGGAGATTGGGGAAGACCGCCTTCTGGGGATCGGCGTACTCATAGCACGGTCCGCCGTCGAACCAGCGCAGACCGAAATCGTTCTGGGGGAAGCAGGCGGGTGTCCAGTCCAGAAAGATGCCCACGCCTGCCTGATGAAGCTGATCCACCAGATACATAAAATCGTGAGGGGTGCCGAAGCGGCTTGTGGCGGCAAAGAAGTTGGAGCAGAGGAAGCCGTAACGCTCGTCCCGGTTGTGCTCCGCCACGGGGAGCAGCTCTACGGCGGTGTAGCCCATCTCCTTCACATAGGGCACCAGCCACTTTGCAATCTCCCGGTAGGAGAGCAGCCTGCCCTCCCCGTCCCTGCGCCAAGAGCCCAGATGCAGCTCATAGATATTCAGCGGGCAGGTCTCCACCGCCTTGCTGGCACGGAGATTCAGCCACGGCTGGTCATTCCACTGGAAACCCTCCATATCATACAGCTTGCTCCACACGGCGGGGCGGGTCTCTGTATGAAAGGCAAAGGGATCCGCCTTGTGAAGCAGCTGGCCGTTAAAGGTGCGGATGACAAACTGATAGGTGTCATACTGCTGCAAGCTGGCGATGAAGCACTGCCACACGCCGCCGCCCACGGGCTCCATAGGACAGTTATCTGCCGTCCAGCCGTTAAAACTGCCGGCCACGGAGACAGCGCTGGCATGAGGCGCCCAGACCCGGAAAACCCATCCCGGACGCCCATCCTCCGTGGTGGGATGTGCCCCCAGATACTCATAGACCCGGTCGCACCGCCCTTCGGAGAAGGCGCGAATCAGCTCGCTGCTTTCCGTCGTTGTTATGTGGCTCATGACACCCGCTCCTCTCCCTTGAAAGGACAACAGCTGTTTATACTTTTGTGAAAGCGATTGCCCGTTTGTGAGAATTATACAATAGAAATGGTACAGCGTCAAGGGAGGAAGGAGGTACAATTAACAGTTTTTCCCAAACTTCCCGCCTAAAGGTGCCATAAAAGAGCTGCCCCTCCGGGACGGGGAGGGGCAGTTTGATATAATGAATGCTGCTGTTTGACCGAAAGGCTGAAACCGTTTCGCTGAAACGGCATCACAGGGAATACTTGTGGGAGAAGTAATCGTAGTCGGCGCTGTAGGAGCGGTCGCCGGAGTGGTGAAGCCGGTGAACGTATTTATGGGTGTCGAAGGTGCCCTTCTGCATCTCCGCCACGCAGGCGGCGATATTGGAGCAGTGGTCGGAAACCCTGCTGAGGTTGGAGATGAGGTCGGTGAAGATAAATCCGCTCTCCACAGAGCAGCTCCCTGCCTTCAGGCGGTCGATGTGGTGATCCTTCAGCTCCTCGCCCATGGCATCCACGACCTCCTCCAGAGGCTCCACCCTTCTGGCGGCCTCCACGTTATTGGTGGAGAAGGAGGCGATGGACAGGCTCAGCGCCTCAGACACGGCGGCGGCCATCCGCTTCAGCTCCGTTTTTGCCCCGCTGGACAGGCTGTTGGCGGAGTCCATGGAGGCACGGATGGAGATGAGAATACCCACGGCGTGGTCACTGATGCGCTCGAAGTCGCTGATGGTGTGGAGAATGGTGGAGAGCTGGCGGTTTTCCGTCTCGCTCAGGTTCAGGGCGGAGAGCTTGACCAGATAGCTGCCCAGCTCGTCCTCCCGCTCATCCACCTCATTTTCCAGATCCCGCACCAACTGCGCCTTCTTATCGTCCCACTTGTCCAGCAGGGAGACGGCGGTTTCATAGGCGTTCTGGCACAGCAGGGCGGTGTCTGTTGTCACCCGGAGCGCCTGGGCAAGGGCAATGGCGGGGGTGGTCATCAGGCGCTCGTCCAGAAGGGGCTGCTTCTGCTTTGTGTCGTCCTTGACGAAAAGGCAGACCAGCTTTTCCAGCACTCCGGAGAAGGGGAGCATTGCCACGCCGAAAACCAGCTTATAGGCGGTGTGGAACAGGGCGATACGCACCGGGTTGGCACTTATCTCCATGAACGGGAGGGAGAAAAAGAGGCTGGCGGCGGCATAGAGGAGCATGAACACCGCCATATTGATGATGTTAAAGACCAGATAGACATAGGAGGTGCGCCGGGCCTCCTTGCCCGCCCCGGCGGCGGAGAGAAGGATGGGCACGGAGGCGCCGATGTTCATGCCCAGCACCATAGGGATTGCCTCGCCCATGGTGATACTGCCGGTCATGGACAGCGCCTGCAGCACGCCGATGGAGGCGGAGGAGGACTGCATCACAGCGGTGAGGGCAAGCCCCACCAGTACGCCCAGAATGGGGTTGGAGAATACCTCCAGAAGCCGCACAAAGGCGGGGATGTCCTTCAAACCGGATACGGAGCCGCTCATGCCGTCCATGCCCACCATGAGCACGGCAAAGCCCAGCAGGACGGCGGCCAGATCCTTGTGCCGCCCGGACTTGTCCATGACGAGGAAGTAAGCCCCGGCCATAGCGAGAATGGGCACCCATGAGGAGGGCTTTAAAAGCTGGATGACCAGCCCTGCGCCGCTGATGCTGGTGAGGGATACCAGCCAGCCCGTCACTGTGGTGCCCACATTGGCACCGATAATCAGGGGGATTGCCTGCTTCAGGGTCATGACGGCGGAGTTGACAAAGCCCACTACCATCACAGAGGTGGCGGAGGAGGACTGGATCACAGCGGTGACAAACAGTCCCAGCGTAAAGCCCTTGATGGGGCTGGCGGTGAGCTTTTCCAGCACCTGCTGCAGCCGCCCGCCGGCACAGCTCTCCAACCCCTCGCCCATATAGTGCATTCCAAACAGGAACATGGCAAGGCCCAGAAAGAAATTCAAAAGGTCGAATATGTCCATATGTTCTTGTTTCCTCCAATCGTTTTGCGCTGAACCGGACGGGGAGCTGTCCGGCCGCTGCACCATATTATATAGGAAAAAGAACGGAATTGTAAATAGCGGTTTCAAAAGTGCAAAAAAGAGAAAAGACGGATAATCAGACAAGGATAACCCGGCAATAAAGTATAAAATCAGACTGAAATCCAATAAAAACAAGAAAATGACCAAAAGTCAGCGAAAAAATTTTTGCGGGAAACCACCCTTGCGCCTGCCCCGGCAGGTGGGGTATGATAGGGTCAGCGGAGGAGGAGAGGAAATGTGCTATGCTTATATCCTGCGCTGTGGGGACGGCACCCTCTATACCGGCGCTGCCGTTGACCCAGTGCGGCGCATGAAGGTGCATAACGCAGGCAGGGGGGCGAAGTACACCCGTTCCCGCCGTCCGGTGCGGCTGGTGTACACGGAGGCGGCGGAGAGCTGGTCCGCTGCCCTGCGCCGGGAGGCGGAGATCAAGCGGATGAGCCGGGCGGAGAAGCTGGCGCTGGCGGGGGTTTCCGCCCCGGAGGCAAAAAGCTGAGCTCCCGTTCCCTTTATGACTTCGGAACAGGAGCTCAGCGAACCGCCTTGGGCTCTACCATATTGTTCATAACCTCTCTTTCTACAGAATACCCGAACCATCGGGGGAACCAGAAGGTGCCGCTTTTCAGGAAATGGATTCATCACCTGACGGCTACTTTCCTGTACATTGGAATCACCCTTTCTGCTTGTGGGGATATAATACCACAGGGAACAGCGCTTGTCAACACTTTTTTGAAAAATATTTGGAAAAGTTTTTGGGGCATGCTTTTTCACAGTAGACTGACAGCGAAAATGATGGAATAAAGGGACGGGTGTTGCATGAAGGAAAAGATTGACTGGTGAAAATGACGGTAAAAACCGGAGAAAACCGGATTTAACCCCCATGAGTTTGGTCAAGACGGAAAAATTATGAAATTCCACTTGCGCAAAATTGCATTATGGTCTATAATGCAACCCGAAGGCTGAGAGGGCGTTCCTTTCCGGAGGGGAGGATTTTGTCCCAGGCTCTGAATCCAAAGGAAGGAATGATCGCAATGGCAATCAACAACGCATACCTGAACTCTGTCTATGAGGATCTGGCCGCCCGGTATCCGGAGCAGGCCGAGTTTTTGGAGGCCGTCCATGAGGTGCTGGAGACCCTGTCTCCCGTGGTGGACGCTGACCCCCGCTATGAGCAGCAGAACATCATTGGCCGCATGGTGGAGCCGGAGCGCACCATTCTGTTCCGTGTCCCATGGGTGGACGATCAGGGCAAGGTGCAGGTCAACCGGGGCTACCGTGTCCAGTTCAACAGCGCCATCGGCCCCTACAAGGGCGGTCTGCGCTTTCGCAACAATGTGAACCTGTCCATCATCAAGTTCCTCGGCTTTGAGCAGATCTTCAAGAATGCCCTGACCACCCTGCCTATGGGCGGCGGCAAGGGCGGGTCTGACTTTGACCCCAAGGGCAAGAGCGACGGCGAGATTATGCGCTTCTGCCAGAGCTTTATGACGGAGCTTCGCAAGCACATCGGCCCCGACACCGACGTGCCCGCCGGTGACATCGGCGTGGGCGGGCGTGAGATCGGCTATATGTACGGCCAGTACAAGCGCCTGACCAATACCCATGTGGGCGTGCTCACCGGCAAGGGTCTTACCTTCGGCGGCTCCCTCGCCCGTACTGAGGCCACCGGCTTTGGCTTGTGCTACTTTGCCGACGCCTATATGAAGGCCAACGGCAAGAGCTTCGAGGGCAAGAGCGTTGTGGTCTCCGGCTCCGGCAATGTCGCCACCTATGCCAACCAGAAGGCCACCCAGCTGGGCGGCAAGGTGATCGCCATGAGCGATTCCAACGGCTATATCGTGGACGAGAACGGCATTGACTTCAAGGTCATCAAGGAGATCAAGGAGGTCAAGCGTGCCAGAATCAAGACCTATCTGGACTATGTGCCCACGGCGAAGTATGTGGAGGGCTGTGCCGGTATCTGGAACGTAAAGGCAGACATCTATCTGCCCTGCGCAACCCAGAACGAGATTGACGAGGCCTCCGCAAAGACCATCGTGGCCAACGGTGCTATCGGCGTGTTTGAAGGCTCCAATATGCCCTGCACGCCCGAGGCAATCGAGGTCATCAAGTCCGCCGGACTGCTCTACAGCCCCGGCAAGGCATCCAACGCCGGCGGCGTAGCCACCTCCGGTCTGGAGATGAGCCAGAACTCCGAGCGGCTGAGCTGGAGCTTTGACGAGGTGGATGCCAAGCTGAAGGGCATCATGGAGACCATCTATGCGGACTGTGCCGCCGCCGCCGAGCGCTTCGGCAAGCCCGGCGACATTCAGGCAGGCGCCAATATTGCAGGCTTCCTCAAGGTCGCCGAGGCAATGCTTGCGCAGGGCGTGGCGTATTAAGAAAACAGTAAACAATCGAGCCGCCGGTACAGCCGTATCGGCGGCCTTGTTCGCCGCAGGTGCGGCGAGACAAGCGTTTTGCGAAGCAAAACCTTGCCGCAGGGCGAATTCAGTTCGCCCGAGGAAGTGCAATCAAAAGGGCTCCCAATCTGCGGTGCAGATTGGGAAAAGGCCGAGGCAATGCTTGCGCAGGGCGTGGCATATTAAAATAAAACAGAAACAACACACAGCCGCCGGTACAGCCGTATCGGCGGCCTTGTTCGCCGCAGGTGCGGCGAGACAAGCGCACACAACGAGGGGGCATTGACAAGCGTTTAATAAAGTCTTGACTGTTTTTGCCATAGCCTCCCTCTCTGAGGGAGGTGCCCCGAAGGGGCGGAGGGAGTAAAAGGCATTTCCCAAGTCCGTTTTGACACAGGGACAGGGAAAGCGGTTTCCTCCCTCTGTGAGAACGGCAGAAGCCCCCACATTGCTCCGGCTAATTGAAAAGCACCCATGAAATGCCAAAGGGGCGGACAGCAATCGCTGTCCGCCCCTGCGTGTTCTGTTTACGCCTTTGAAGCACCCCGCCTCACCAGCGGGTAGGCCGTCACAGGCGGCTGGTTCTCACCGTGCGTCCCGATCACCTTTTCCATCCAGATCATGTGATACCACCGCCCGAACTTGCAGCCGCAGTTGCGAAAGGTGCCCACGGTGACAAAGCCCAGATGGCCGTGGAACCGGGCGCTGTTGCAGGTGAGGTACTCGTCCTCCTGCTCCGGCAGAGCGATGCAGGCGTAGAGGTTTAAAATCCCCATCTCCTTCAAGGCTGCCTCCAAAGCGGCATAGAGGGCTTTCCCCATGCCCTGTCCCACAGCGCTGTGAGACAGATAGATGGACAGCTCACAGCTCCAGTCATAGGCGGAGCGCCCCACAAACGCCCCGGCGTAGGCGTAGCCCTGCACCGTTTCGTCCTGCTGAACCACCAGATAGGGGTAGCGCTCCATGGTGCGGCGCATACGCCCCTCAAACTCTGCCAGAGAGGGCACGGCATATTCAAAGGTGATGGCCGTGTGCCTGACGTAGTGCGCATAAATTTCCAGCAGTCTGGGGGCATCCTCCACACGGGCATCCCGAATCAAAAGCATTTCCCCGCCCTCTTTTCTGCGCTCAGGTGTTGTCTCTGTAGTACTGCTCCAGCTTATCCATGCAGCCCAAAAAGACCGGCTCCATGCTGGGGTCAAACTGGGTGCCCATATTCTCGCACATGATTGCGGCGCTCTGCTCAAAGCTCATGGGCTCCTTGTAGCACCGTTTGCTCACCAGTGCGTCATACACGTCCGCAACGGACATGATTCTTGCCTCCATGGGGATGTCCGTGCCGGAAAGACCGTCCGGGTAGCCCTTGCCGTCCCAGCGCTCATGGTGATACCTTGCCACGTTGAAGGCCACGTTTACAAACCGCTCCTCCTCCACGCCGTCCAGCAGGATGTGAACCAGCTCGCCGCTTTTGGCGGAGTGGGTCTTCATAATGGCGTATTCCTCATCTGTCAGCTTCCCCGGCTTGGTGAGGATGCTGGAGTCAATGGTGATCTTGCCCAGATCGTGGGTAGGGGCGGCACGCACAATGTCGTCCACCATCTGAGCGCTCATGGGAATCTGGCCCTGACGCACAATCTCGTCCAGCAGGATGCGGATAATATCGCTGGTGCGCTTTACATGACCGCCGGTGTTGTTGTCCCGGTTTTCGATCATGTTTGCCATGCCCAGAACGATCTTGCGCTGCATCTCCTTGATGCTGGCGGTCTTGGCCTGCACCTCGCTGTTCAGCCGCTCGTTATAGGAGGCGATAATGTCATAGGCCTTCTGGGACTCCGTGGCATCCCGGATTGCAATGAGATAGCCCTGATTCTTCCCGTTCTCCCAGATGGAGAAATAGGAGATCTCACATACGCAGGTCATCTCTCCCAGCTGGTACTTGACGGAGTTGTCCCCGCCGACGGTAAAGGACTGGATCAGTCCCCACAGCATCCTTCCCAGCTCGTCCTCGTCAGACAGCCTGGCATTGATCTGCTGCTGCCTCAGAAAGGGGACAAACTCATAGCACTTGTCGTTGCAGCCGAGATATAGACCGTTTAACCCCACGGCCAGATAGCCCCTTGTGCCCTGACGGTCATGCTGGTTTGCAATGAGCAGGGAGATGTCATGGACGTGGGCGCTGTCATACCGCCATACAACCACCACGTCCGCAAGGGTGTAAAGGAAGGGCAGGGGGGAAAAACGATAGGAAAAGCTGGCGCTGATGAAGTAGATGATGAATGCACCCAGCGCAAGGTACAGAAGGACAAACAGGTTTTTCTGGGAATACCACCCCTGCCGCTTCAGACTGATGAGCAGAATCATCAGAATCCACAGCAGCAGAAAGATGAGGTAGACCTGATGAAGGATTTTCAGAGGGCCGGCGGAGGTCTCCACGGAAACGCCCTGTCCGGTGTCTGTGATGGTGATGCCGCTGTAGTAGAGACCGTTGTTGACACACAGACACACAACCGCCATCTGCAGGGTGGCGGCGCTGTAGGCTACTACCTTCATCCACGATTTGACGGAAACGCCCAGCGTATGCAGTGTGGAAAACAGCACCGCTGTAATAATGAATGTGCTGTCCAAATACTTGAAGCAGATCAGAAACGCAGCCTCACCGGGCGTATCCACTCTGCTTTCCAGCCAGTAGGCCAGCAGTATCACAGGAACCAATACTACGATGGTCCACTGGTAGGTGTCAACGCTGTTATAATTCTTCTGTGCCATATAGATTAGCACAACTACGGAAACAAGCAGGCACATGCCGTATAAAGTTGTATACATGGATCTTCCTTTTTCTCTCTCTGATGATCTATGGTACGCACCCGGCGCTGCAGCCGGAAGATATTCACTGAATGACCTTGCTAATGTATCACAAAATGAATAAATATGCAATCATGGAAAACGCAGGAAAAGAGCTTTTGCCCCGGCGGTTCTATGAAAACAGCACAAGGAAGAAAAAAGGAGGGCGTTTGCCCTCCTTATGGGATTTCAGTGCCGTGCAGGAAGCCCTGCGGCGGGAACCGGTGTCAGTACAGCTTTGCCCCGGCGGGAATATGGGGATCCACCATCAGCAGATTCAGCCGCTCCTCCCCGGCCTGCGTATGCACAGCGGAGAGCAGCATACCGCAGGACTCAATGCCCATCATCTTTCTGGGGGGCAGGTTGGTGATGGCAATGCAGGTCTTGCCCACCAGCTCCTCCGGCTCATAGTAGGCGTGGATGCCGGAGAGAATGGTGCGGTCGGTGCCGGTGCCGTCGTCCAGCGTGAATTGGAGCAGCTTCTTGCTCTTCTTCACCGCCTCGCAGGCCTTCACCTTCACCGCCCGGAAGTCGGATTTGCTGAAGGTGTCAAAGTCCACGAAATCGGCAAACAGCGGCTCGATCTCCACCTTGGAAAAGTCGATTGCCTCCTCCGCCGGTTTCATTTCCACCGCCGGTGCGGCGCTGCCAATCACACCCGTATTGGCGGCAGCCTCTGTCTGCGCTTCGGCCTTTGCACCCCCTGCCTCCTTCATGGTGGGGAAGAGCAGCACGTCCCGGATGGAATCGCTGCCTGTGAGCAGCATCACCAGCCGGTCAACGCCGAAGCCCAGACCGCCCGTGGGGGGCATACCATATTCCAGAGCGTTGATAAAATCGTAGTCCACCTGAGCACGGGTCTGGGGGTCAAGGGCTTTCCGCTCCGCCACCTGACGCTCGAATCTGCCCCGCTGGTCGATGGGGTCATTCAGCTCGGAGAAGGCGTTGCCGAACTCCGTGGCATTGATGAAGTATTCAAACCGCTCAGTGAAGGCGGGGTCGTCCGGCTTGCGCTTGGCCAGAGGGCTGATCTCCACCGGGTAGTCATAGATAAAGGTGGGCTGAATCAGCTTGTCCTCCACGAACTTGTCGAAGAACTCCGCCAGAATGGCGCCCCGTGTGGGCACCTCCGGCAGCTCCACCTCGTGGGCTTTGGCGCAGGCGATGGCATCCTCGTCGCTCTTCCAGTCGTAGAAATCCACGCCGGAATAGCGCTTCACTGCCTCCACCATGGTCAGCTTCTCCCAGT
>CAJOOV010000220.1 GCA_905236265.1 uncultured Oscillospiraceae bacterium
ACTTCAGGTTAATCCAGCCCCTGCCGTCGGAGAGCTTGCCCCATGTATTGCCCCGGCTGTCCTTCTTCTCCTCCACGATGGTGACCTTGGCGTTCTTGCTCAGGGTCTTGACAATGCTGTTGCCGGTTCCGGCGCCGCTGCGCACGTTCAGGTCGGTGGTGACGCTGACGGTATAGGAGACACTGCTTCCGCTCTGCTGCTGGGCAGCCTGCTGGGTGGTCTTGGTGGTGTATTTCAGGTTAATCCAGCCCTTGCCGTCGGAGAGCTTGCCCCATGTATTGCCCCGGCTGTCCTTCTTCTCCTCTACGATGCTCACCTTTGTGTTTTTGCTCAGGGTGGTGACCACGCTGTTGCCCGTTCCGACACCGCTGCGGACATTCAGGTCCGTGGTCACCTTCACCGTATAGGAGGCAGCCGTGCCGCTCTGGTTCTGGGTGCCGGCGGTATTGGAATCCCCGGTGGTGGTGGAGGTGTACTTCAGGTTCACCCAGCCGGTGCTTCCGGCAATCCTGCCCCACTTGTTGCCCCGGCTGTCCTTCTTCGTCTGGTCGATCTTCACCACTGCGCCGGTTTTCAGCGTGTTGATGATGTCATAGGAGGAGCCTGCGCCGGAGCGGACATTCAGTCTGCAGTTCACCTTCACGGAATAGGCGGAGGTGCTCTCGCCGCTGTCACTGCTCTGGGTCTTGGCGCTGGAGGTGTACTTCAGGTTCACCCAGCCCTTGCCGCTGTCCAGCCTGCCCCAGGTATTGCCCCGGCTGTCCTTTTTCGTCTCCACGATTTTGATGACTGCGCCCTCGTCCAGAGAGCCTGTGATGCTGCTGTTGGCGCTGGCGCTCTTGCGGATGTTCAGCCCGTCCACCGTGACGGTGACGCTGGAGGTGGTAGGGGCGGAGAAGGTGATGCCCGGCGTGGCGGCATGTACCTGCACGGCGCTCACCGGGGCAGCCAGTACGGGTGCGGCCAAAAGCATGGCGGAAAGAGCTCCTGCTGCGATTCTCTGTTTATTCATAATACTAACTCCTCTATCCTGATAACAATTCCGGCAGGGCGAGACGGTCAGACGCCGCAGAGGAAAGAAAAACCGATCTGACCGCACCCCTCTGTCTTATTATGATTCATTATATCCCTTTCTGTCGAAAAAGTACAGTCCAAATTAGATACAGTTTGATGAAGATTTTGTTATCATTTGTCAGAAGCAGCACAAAAGCGGGCACCGAATAGGTGCCCGCCTGCGTTCTCTCTTCCCTTTTCCGTTTCCGGAGATATTAAGCGCCGTTTATCTGCACTCTGTACAATCCCGGATCACCCTGCACCATTCTTCCAGTTCCCGGCTGGCGGTCACAGCCGCCCAGTCAACCAGCTCGGACACCACAGGCAGAAGGGTATGCTTCAGCCATGAGCCAAAGACCGCAGGTGTGATATAGGAGTAGATCTCCTGTGGAACAAATACAACGTCTTCCGCACTGTTCACAAACCGTCCGCCGTTCCATGTGACGGACCATGACACAGCCGGTCTCCCTTCCTGCTCCGTCACACTGAGATCGTACAGCTCTGCTGCCCCGCAGGAGGGCGTTTTGGTTCCGCATAGATGAATCTGTTCCAGCATTTCACTTCACACCTTTCCGTTTCAGATTGTCCTCCCGCCCTGCGGCTATGGAGCGGAAGGGTTCGTGAGCTTTCCGTCTTTTTGAAGGAATATTAGAAAACTCACTTTATAACTTGTTTAGTATACACCATTCTGCACGGAATTGCAAGAGGGAATCCAGGATTGTTTTGTCATTTTTCATAAATCCCGTATGGGACAGGCATTGCAAGCGCAGGCGGGGATGTGGTACAATGGAGCGGACAACCCAGAGAGGAGGCGCAGGGAGATGAGATACCGGACGGACAGATACGGACACCGGATTTCCCAGCTTGGCTTTGGCTGTATGCGTTTTACCAGAAAGGGAAACGCCATCGACTTTGACAAGGCGGAGCGGGAGGTGCTGCTGGCCATAGAGCGGGGCGTCAATTACTTTGACACCGCCTATATCTACCCCGGAAGCGAGGCGTTTCTGGGGCAGGTGTTGGAGAAAAACCGGTGCCGGGCGCAGGTGAACATTGCCACAAAGCTGCCCCAGTATGTCATGCGCTCCGCAAAGGCCATTGAAAAGACCTTCCGGGAGGAGCTGTCCCGGCTGCGCACGGACGATATCGACTACTATCTGATGCACATGTTTACCGACTATGTGGAGTGGGAAAACCTGCAAAAGCTGGGCATTGAGGACTGGATCGCCCAAAAGAAGCAGGAGGGTGCCATTCGCAATATCGGTTTTTCCTACCACGGGAACACGGAGAGCTTTCTGCGCATTCTCAACGCCTATGACTGGGACTTCTGCCAGATTCAGTATAATTATCTGGACGAGCACACGCAGGCCGGGCGGGCCGGCTTACAGGCCGCTGCGGCAAAGGGCATTCCCGTCATTATTATGGAGCCTCTTAGGGGCGGAAAGCTGGTGAACCTCCCGGAGAAGGCAAAAAAGCTCCTCCACGACTCCGGGTGTGCTTACACCCCGGCGGAGGTGGGACTGCGGTGGCTCTGGGATCAGAAGGAGGTCACCTGTGTGCTCTCCGGGATGAACTCAGCGGAGATGATTGAAGAAAACTGCCGCATCGCCTCTCAGGCGGAGCCGGGCTGTCTGGACGAGGGAGACAGGGCGCTGGTGGAGGAGATCTGCAGGATCATCCGCTCTCAGGAGCGGGTGGGCTGCACCGGCTGCCGCTACTGTATGCCCTGCCCCAAGGGGGTGGACATTCCCGGAAACTTCCACTACTATAATATGCTCCACATGCAGAACCAGCTCTCCGCCCGGCGGGAGTTTATGCAGGTCATGGGGCTGCGCAAGGATGCGGGCTTTGCCTCCCAGTGCGTGGGGTGCGGGAAATGTGAGTCCCATTGCCCCCAGCACCTGCCCATCCGCAGGCTCCTGAAGGAGGCAGACAGGGAGCTTCGCCCCCTCCCCTTCCGAATCGGGCTGGAGATTGCCAGAAGGTTTACGGGAAGGTAGGAAAAACGGGTACGGTTCTATCTTGCAAAGAAATAGTGCGTATTTTCAACGCAGGGCGCTGAAAATACGCACTTCTTTCAACATAACAGTGTAGGGGCGCACAGTGTGCGCCCGGTTTACTCCCCCAGTCAGCTGCGCAGACAGCCTTTCGCAGAGGAGTGCCTTCGGCATTTCATCCCAATCGCCCTGAAACGTGCCACTGGCACGTTTCCGAGACGGGCT
>CAJOOV010000221.1 GCA_905236265.1 uncultured Oscillospiraceae bacterium
GAGCGTCAGGAAGCAGGCGGCGCTGCAGCACACAGAGGGGGCTTCGGATTCTGAAATCGGATTAAGATTTTCTTTCGCCTGTTCTCATTTTCAGAAAAAGGATTATAATGATTCCTGCCGGAGGGACACGGCGGGGATATGCCCGTCCCGGAAAGGGCAGAGCGCCCGGTTCTCCGGCAGTCTGGCAAAGGAGTGACAAAACAATGAAAAAATGGATCAGCCTGATACTTGCCTGTCTGATGGTGCTTGCACTCTCAGGCTGCAGCGGCAATACGCCCCCCGAAACCCCTGCGCAGCCGGAGACGGAGACGGCGCAGGAGCCGGAGCAGACCCAGCAGGAGACAGAGACCCCCCAGCCGGAGGAACAGGAGCCGGAGCGCAGCGGAAACGGAGCGGACTTTTTGGGTATCTGGGAGTCCGACCGGGTGACGGTTGAGCTCTGCCCCCGAGAGGAGGGCGGCTGGCGCGCTCTGGTGAGCTGGGGCGGCAGCGCCACGGAGCACACCTCATGGGAGTATCTGTGTCAGGCGGAGGGGGATGCCCTTGTCTGCACTGGCAGCGGCACAAAGACGGAGCTGGTATGGAGCGAGGACGGAGAGCCGGAGAGCGATACCGTGGTGTATTCTGACGGCACAGCACGCTTTTCGCTCAACGGAGAGGGACAGCTTCTCTGGCAGGATGAGAAGGAGAACGCAGGGGAGGGGCTGGTATTCTCCCATGTAGAAACCCCTGTCCCCGCCCCGGAGGAGCTGGTGGAGAACTATTTCCATACCATCGGCGGATATGAGCCGGGTGTGGCAGGCTCCTCCATCTCCGAGGCGCTCTCCGCCTATGCAGCGGTGCAGTACGCCGCCGGGAACGCCCTCTGGGCGGCGGATGTTCCCACACTGCGGGAGAACCTGCTGGCCGCATGGGAGAGCATGTCCGAGGAGGAGCACGGCTACTTCGACAACAACTTCATGGATGTGGTTGTGCTGATTGACAATTGCCGTGCCGATTGGGCGGCAAACAGAGGTGTGTTTGAGGACGGCGGCGTTGCAGAGGAGATGGAGGCGCTGCTGCAGGACGAGACGGCAATGGCGTCGTGGAGCAGCCTGAGAAACTTCACCCTCACCATGGGCAACTCCGACGGGGAGTAAAGCCGGGCTTATACTGAAAACCCCTGCTGCGGCATACGCCGCAGCAGGGGTTTACTGCTTTATTCGTTCTGGCAGAGATAGCGGATGTAATCCAGCGCCTGCTGTGTGCGGGGGGTGTTGGCGATGACAGCCAGATAGACCTCGCCGCCGAACCCGGCGCTCTGAAGCAGGGGAGAGGCGGCGGCGCTGACGGCATTTACGTCCTCCCTTGTAACAGCGTCATAGGCGACGGATTCGTCCAGAGCGTGCTCCACGGCGTTATCCTCCAGAATGACAAGGTTTTTCGCCAAATAAGGGGCAAGGGGGTCGTCCTGCGCCACAAGAGGGGACAATTCAGCCAGATACCCGCTCTGGGAGAGGGCATCGTAGGCCTCCCGGTTCAGCAGCACCACATCCAGCTGCCTTGACTCAATGGCGGAGAGGAGTTTGATCCGGGAGGCATATACATATTGATATGCCTCGCTGGAGGGGTCGTCCGTCAGTGCCAGAGACTTGTACAGCTCCACGGCGCAGCGTTTCGGGCTGAGCTGCCGGGAGAGCAGGTAATCCGTGGTGAGGGACTGCTCCAGATCGCTGCCGATGCTGATATTCACCAGAGCGGCGCAGAGTACGGTATCCCTGCGGGTGAGAGCGGAGCGGAGGAGAAGCACCAGCGCCAGAAGTACGGCGGCGGCAAGGAGGAGCTGGGGCTTGTAATAGGTGAAGATGTATTCCCTGCGCTGTGCCGGGGACATCTCCCGGAAGGCGGCACGGTTGTGCGCCCGCTCCTGAGGTGTCAGCTTCATGGCTCGTCCCCGCTGTCCTCCGTCTCCGCCCCACGCTTTTCCCCGGAGACAGCCAGAAGGACGTTGGAGAGGAGATAGGAGCTTGCCCATGCGCTCAAGCCCTCCCCGAAAAGGAGCAGAGGGGCAAAGAGGTTGATCGTCACATAGAGAAATGCGGCGTGAATGCCGAATACGGCGATGGTGCAGAAGAGATACCGTGCCCCTACGAAAAAGGAGTTGCGGAGCATGGAGCGGTTGTCGTTGTCGAAGTAGGCCAGCATGGGGAAGAGAAAGGTAAAGACGATGGAGTAGAGCACGACGGCGGCGAGTACCACTGCAAACAGCAGCGTCCACACCACGGCGGCGGTGCCGGCGGAGGACTGGCGCAGGTGGTAGAGGATATAGCAGTCAGCGGCGAGAAACGCCCCTGCGCCGAAGACAATCAGCCAGAGCTGGGTCGCCTGCCTGAAATTGGTGCGGAAGGCGTGGAGAAACTGCCGGACAATGGAGGTTCCCTCCGTTCCCCGGACCAGCTTGATGGACACGGCATAGAGGGCAGTGGTGGAGGCGCCGATGGTGAACAGGGGCAGGGAGCAGATGGTCCACATCAGCCCCAGACCACATGCACTGCAGAACTTCATCAGGAGCTGGAATACCGCCCCGTCATAGTTGAAGAGATTTTTCATAGCGTGACTCCTTTGAGATTACAGCGGGGCGGACTCCCGGTAGATCAGATCCGTGGAAACGTAAAGCGTCCGTGGGGCAATGTCCGGGTTATTGATGCGGGAGAGGAGCATCTGCAAAGCACAGGTGCCCATATCCTTGCTGTGGATGCGCACAGTGGTCAGGGAGGGGGAGATGAATCTGGACTCCGGGGAGTCGTCAAAGCCGCACAGCATCACATCCTCCGGCACGGACAGGCCAAGCTGGCGCAAAACGAGGAGGGTATCCATGGCGACAAAGTCGTTTGCACACAGGAACACATCAGGCAGATGATCCAGCGCCGCAAGCTGCCCCTTCAGATAGCTCCGGTACTCCTCGCCGGAGGGATATTCCTTCTCCTGAAAGGTTCCGGTGATGCAAAGCGCCGGGGACAGAGTCAGTTCCTGCAGGAGCAGTGCCTCCTGCAGGGCGAGATAGCGCTCAAAAAAGGACTGGCAGTGCCGGACGTGACCGATAAAGCCGAATTGACGTTTCCCGTTTTCCACCATGTGGGCGACAAAGGAGCGGATACACTGCCGGTTGTCCATCATCAGACGGTCAGCCCGGAAGGGGAGGCGGGACAGCCCCACAGGGGAGTCCGCAAACAGCAGCGGCAGCTCCAGCTCCATCAGCATCTGGGCATAGTCCATCTGGAACAGCTCAGCGCAGATAATCCCGCTGGTGCGGCGGCGGCTGAAGGTGACGGGAAGACGCAGCGCCTGCAGCTCCTCCTGAGAGATGCGGTGCATCGTCAGAGTGTATCCCCACTTGGACAGCTCCAGCTGAAACTGATCCAGCATGGTGATGGCAAAATGGGAGCCGAAGAGAAATCCGGCGGTGAAGAAGGCGATCTCCCTGCCTGCGGTCTCCTGAGCGGTTCCCGCACCGGAAGGCGCCCCCGGCTGCACCGGGGAGAGCAGGTCAGGACTCATCTGGGAGAGGTAGGAGAACTGCTTATAGCCCATCTCCGCCGCCCGCTGCAGTATTTTCGCCCTTGTATCCTCTGCAAGACCGGGAGAGTTGTTGATCGCCTTAGATACGGTGTTGCGGGAAATGCCGAGGGAGTCAGCTATATCCTGTATGGTAACTCTGCCTGCCATTTCATCCCTCCTGACGCTCGTTTTTTGACGTTAAGTCAAGTATAACACCACAGAAACAAGTTGTCAAATGCACAATTGTTTTTCGACACATCTCATAATAGCCACCCTCTGAAATTGTGCAAAAGAGAGAAGTGAAGGGTTGGCAGGGATGTGAAGTTGACAAAATGTAAGACAGAGTGGTATTATTGCACTGTAATAATTTTTCAACTGCACACATGTGTGGATGCATTTGTGCAAACACAGCACAAATCACGGCAGATGCGGGCAGGGAGAAAAGAGAAGGAGGAATAAAATGAAAGAAAAGTCAAAAGATACCGGCTTGCACAATTCACTGGTGTACATCCGGCACCACTGGCAGTTGTATGTCATCTTCATACTGCCCGCAGTGCTGCTGACAGTGATTTTCCGGTACATCCCCATGGGCGGCATCGCCATTGCCTTCACGGAATACAACCCCATCCGGGGCATTCTGGGCAGTGAGTGGGTCGGATTTGAACACTTCAATCGATTCCTGTCCTCGCCGGACTTCCTCCGGTATCTGGCAAATACGCTGAAGCTGAGCGTGTTTGGTCTGCTGTGGGGCTTCCCCGCTCCGATCCTGCTGGCATTCCTGCTCAACCGGATCAACAGCTCCAAGATCAAGCAGAAGATTCAGCTTGTGCTGTATATGCCCAACTTCATCTCTGTCATCGTCCTTTGCGGTATCGTCCGCATCCTGCTCTCACCCACCGGACCGGTCAACCTGTTCCTTGGCACCAAGATCAACTTCATGACCATGCCTGAGGCATTCCGCACCATCTACATCGCCTCCGGCATCTGGCAGGGCGCAGGCTGGGCATCCATCATGTACACCGCCGCCCTCTCCAACGCCAGCAAGGAGCTGAAGGAGGCCGCAGTGCTGGACGGCGCCAACATCATCCAGCAGATCAAGGCAGTGGAGTGGCCTGCCATCAAGGATCTGGTTCTGATCCAGTTCATTATGAGCGTGGGCAACATCATGAGCGTGGGCTTTGAAAAGGCATACGCCCTGCAGACTGACCTGAACCTGAGCGCCTCGGAAATCATCTCCACCTACGTCTACAAGAAAGGTATTCTGGACGGCGACTACGGTTTCTCCACCGCTGTCGGCCTGTTCAATACCGTCATCAACGTCATCCTGCTCATCTCCATGAACTTTGTGGTCAAGAAGATGAACGACGGCAAGGGACTGTAAGGGAAGGAGGAGCAGCAAATGAGTGCAAAACCGAAAAAGAAAAGCGAATTTGCCAAGCAGACGCAGGGCGATAAGGTTCTGCTGGTGTGCGGCTACGTCCTTCTGGGACTGTTCGTTCTTGCCATCATCGTCCCCATGATTTATATCGTGCTGGCTTCCTTTATCGATCCCATCACCCTGCAGAACAAGGGTCTGACCTTCGACTTTGAGAAGTGGACGCTGACCGCCTACGAGCGGGTCATGACCAACGCACAGATCTGGGTTGGCTTCAAGAACGCCGTGATCTACTCCGTCACCTCCACCATCCTTACCACCGTCATCACCCTTCTGGCTGCCTACCCCATGTCCCGTGACGACTTCCGGGGCAGACAGTTCTTCAACACCATGTTTGTTATCACCATGTACTTCGGCGGCGGTCTGATCCCCACCTACCTGCTGATTAACAATCTGGGAATGCTCAACACCATCTGGGCCATCATCCTGCCCCCCGCCTTCAACGTGTACAACATGATCGTTGCCCGTACCTATTATCAGGGCATCCCCAAGGATCTGCGTGAGGCGGCCGATGTGGACGGCGCAACGGAAATCGTGTACTTCTTCCAGATTCTGCTGCCTGTCTGCGCCCCCATCATTGCAACCCTTGCCATGTGGCAGTTTGTGGGAATGTGGAACAGCTACTTCGACGCCATGGTCTACCTCAACGACTCCGCCAAGCAGCCCCTGCAGCTGGTGCTTCGTTCTATCCTGATTCAGAACCAGCCTGAGGCCGGAATGGTGTCCGATATGCAGAGCACCGCCCAGCGCGCCCAGCTCGCCGAGCTGCTGAAGTACGCCACCATCATCATCTCCAGCCTGCCCCTGCTGGTCATGTATCCCTTCTTCCAGAAGTATTTTGACAGCGGCATTATGGCCGGCGCA
>CAJOOV010000222.1 GCA_905236265.1 uncultured Oscillospiraceae bacterium
CCCCAATATGATGGTTCACTTCGATGTGGCACGCCAGATCTCCCTGAAGGCGCTGGAACGGGCGATGGACAGGGGAGAGGAGCTTTTCCTGATTACCCAGCGTGCCTTGAATGTGGAGATGCCGGGACAGAAGGATCTCTACGAGGTGGGCACGGTGGCCACTGTCCGCCAGCTTCTTCGCCTACCGGATCAGAATATCCGTGTCATGGTGGAGGGACAGTACCGGGCGAGGCTGCTGGAGCTGGTGGGGGAGAGCCCCTGCCTGCTGGCCAGCGTGGAGATGGCAGACACTGCCCCCCAGCAGAGCGACTCCCTTCGCTCGGAGGCGGTGGTGCGCCAGACCTACGAGCTGTTTGAGCGCTACGGCGAGCTGTCAGAGCGCTTCTCCCCGGAGCTGATTCTCAATGTCTTTACCAGCAGGGACGCCGGGTATATTGCGGATTATATCGCCCAGAATATCCCTATCCGCAGCGAGGACAAGCAGCTCATCCTCAGCGAGATGCGCCCTGTGCGCCGTTTGGAAAAGATGAACCAGATTCTTGCACGGGAGATTCAGGTTCTGACCATGGAGCGGGATCTGGACAGCAAGATACGGGATCATATGAATCAGGCGCAGCGGGAGTATTACCTCAGAGAGCAGATGAAGGTGATCCAGTCCGAGCTGGGGGATACCGGCGGAGAGGACGAGATACTGGAGTATCAGGAGAAGATCCGCAAGGCGAAGCTCCCCGGCGAGGTGGAGGAAAAGCTGCTGCGGGAGGTTCGCCGGCTGGAGAAGCAGCCCTTCGGCTCAGCGGAAGCGGCGGTGAGCCGGAACTATCTGGACGTGTGTCTGGAAATCCCTTGGACGAAAAAGACAAAAGAGCGGATCAATGTGGAAGCCGCCCGGAAAATACTGGATGCCGACCACTACGGGCTGGATAAGGTGAAAAACCGGATTCTGGAATTTCTTGCGGTGAAGCAGCTTGCCCCTGAGCTGAAGGGACAGATTATCTGTCTCTACGGTCCTCCCGGCGTAGGCAAGACCTCTGTTGCCGCCTCCATTGCACGGGCTGTGAACCGGAAGATGGCAAGGGTGTCTCTGGGCGGTATCCACGACGAGGCGGAGATCAGGGGACACCGGAAGACCTATATCGGCGCCATGCCGGGGCGGATTATCGCCGCCGTCTCCAAGGCGGGCACCGCCAACCCGTTGATTCTGCTGGACGAGATCGACAAGCTGGGCGCTGACCAGCGCTCTGACCCCGCCTCTGCCCTGTTGGAGGTGCTGGACAGCGAACAGAACAGCACCTTCCGGGATCACTTCCTTGAGCTGCCCTTTGACCTGTCTGATGTGATGTTCATCACCACGGCAAACGACCTGTCCACCGTGCCCCGTCCTCTGCTGGACCGTATGGAAGTGATAGAGCTGTCCAGCTATACCGACGAGGAGAAGGTGCAGATTGCAAAGCGCCACCTTCTGCCCAAGCAGCTCAAACGCCATGGGCTGAAGGCAAGCCAGCTTCGCCTGACCGATGCCGCCCTTCGGGAGATCATCAGCGGCTACACCAGAGAGTCCGGCGTGCGCCTGCTGGAGCGTAAGCTCAGCGAGCTGTGCCGCAAGGCGGCGATGAAGCTGGTCAGCGAGCAGGACGTGAAGCGGGTCAGCGTCAACGGCGACAATCTGGAGGAGCTGCTGGGCCCCCGGCGCTACTATCCGGAAAAGCTGTCCCGTACCGCTCAGGTGGGCATTGTCAATGGCCTTGCTTGGACGCAGGTGGGCGGTGAACTGCTGGAGGTGGAGGTCAATGTGATGCCCGGCTCCGGGAAGGTGGAGTCCACGGGCAATCTGGGAAAGGTCATGGAGGAGTCCTGCCGTGCCGCAGTGTCCTATATCCGTGCCAACGCCCAGAAGCTGGGGGTGGAGCCTGACTTTTACCAGACAAAGGACATCCACGTCCACTTCCCGGAGGCTGCCACGCCCAAGGACGGCCCCTCCGCCGGTGTGACGATTACCACAGCCATCGTCTCCGCCCTCACCGGTGCCAAAGTGCGCTGCGGTGTGGCGATGACCGGAGAGGTCACCCTCCGGGGCAGGGTGCTGCCCATCGGCGGACTGAAGGAAAAGACCATGGCAGCCTTCCGCAACGGGATTCAGACTGTCATCATTCCCGCAGAAAACGAGCGGGATCTCCCGGAGATCGACCAGACCGTGCGAGCCGCCCTCCACTTCGTCACCGTGGAGCAGGTGGATCAGGTTCTGGCGGAGGCACTGGAGCCGCTGGGCACAGCGGCGGCGCAGGAATCCGGCGTGGAGTTTGCGCCGATGAACGCTCCCCGGCCTCCCCGAAGCTCCCTTCGTCAGTGAGGTGGGACATGAACTATAATAACGCAACATTCTGCATCGGCGCCATGAAGCCGGGGGACTTTGTGCGGGACGGTCTGCCCCAGCTGGCCTTTGCAGGGCGCTCCAATGTGGGCAAAAGCTCTGTCATCAACTGCCTGCTGAACCGGAAAAACTTTGCACGGGTGGGCAGTGCGCCGGGCAAGACCAGTCAGGTGAACTATTTTCTCATTGACAGCAGGCTCTATCTGGTTGACCTGCCCGGATACGGCTACGCAAAGGTGTCCAAGGCGGAGCGCGAGCGGTGGGGCAGACTGATGGAGGCGTATTTTGCCTCCGGTCTGATCTCCACCGGAGTACACATCATTGACGCACGCCACAAGCCCACCGCCGATGACGTGACCATGATGAACTGGTTCCAATCCACCGGCTGTCCGGTGATCGTCGTGGCAAATAAACTGGATAAGTGTAAAAAGAGCGAGATAGAGGGCAATTTACAGCGCATACGGGAGACGCTCTCTCTGTCGGAGGAGACGATTCTTCTGCCCTTCTCAGCCGAGAAGCGCATCGGCGTGGAGGAGCTGCGCCGTTTGTTGTTCCGGGATGAGCAAGATGAACAAAAAATTTGAATTGCCCTATGTACGAAATGGGATTTTTGTTGTATAATAGCTGCGATTGATATGTAAAATTCTTGCTGCCTCCGTTTTTGGAGCCAGCGGCATCGCAAGGAGGAATCGATTGTGTATCGAATCATTCAACTCAATCCCCAACTCGCTCCCTTTGAGGGCGATATTGACCTGCGTATGGCCTGCTATCACAGCACCAGAGGCCGCCTTCTGACCAACGGCGGAACCCTCAATAGTTTTGCACAGGCATTTCTTTACTACGGCATCTTTCATATGCAGGGCGGCTGGGTCTACCGGGAGTGGGCGCCCGGCGCAAAGCAGCTCTACCTGATGGGCGACTTTAACAACTGGGAGCGGACGCAGTATCCCCTCACGAAGCTGGAAAACGGCAATTGGGAGCTGTTCCTTCCGGGAGATGACGCCCTGTTTGAGGGCTGCCGGGTCAAGACGGTGGTGGAGGACAGCGAGGGAGAGCTGAGCGACCATATTCCCCTGTATATCCGCCGTGTCGTTCAGGATCCGGAAACCATCCAGTGGTATGGCGAGGTGGTGGACAACTACAATGCCTTCCAGTGGACGGATGAGCATTTCCACCCGGAGCGGGAGCTGTACATCTACGAGGCGCATATCGGCATGGCGCAGGAGGAGCCGAAAATCGGCACCTACCGTGAGTTTGCTGACAAGACGCTGGACAGAATCAAGCAGGCGGGCTACAACACCATCCAGCTCATGGCCGTCATGCAGCACCCCTTCTATGGCAGCTTCGGCTATCAGGTCTCCAACTTCTATGCAGCCTCAAGCTGGTTCGGAAAACCGGAGGATCTGAAGTATCTGGTGAACAAGGCCCACGGGATGGGGCTGCGGGTGCTGCTGGATGTGGTGCATTCCCACGCCGCCAAAAACACCACGGAAGGCATCAACATGTTCGATGGCACCGAGTACCAGTTCTTCCACAAGGGGGAGAGGGGCAACCATCTGGCATGGGATACCAAGTGCTTCAACTACGGCAAGGACGAGGTCATCCACTTCCTGCTCTCCAACCTGAAATTCTGGCTGGACGAGTACCACTTCGACGGCTTCCGCTTTGACGGCGTGACCTCCATGCTCTACCATGACCATGCGCTGGGCACGGACTTCTCCGATGACCACCGGTACTTCTCCCTGAATACGGATGTGGAGGCGATCACCTACCTCCAGCTTGCCAACGAGCTGGTGCATCAGGCCAAGCCCTATGCAATCACCATTGCGGAGGATATGTCCGGTATGCCCGGCATGTGCCTGCCCATTCAGGACGGCGGCATTGGCTTTGACTACCGGCTGGGCATGGGTCTGCCGGATATGTGGATCAAAGCGGTGAGGGACATCCGTGACGAGGACTGGAACCTGAGCTGGATGTGGGGCAACATGTGCCTGCGCCGTCCCGGAGAGAACACAGTGGCCTATGTGGAGAGCCACGATCAGGCGCTGGTGGGCGACAAGACCATGATGTTCCGTCTGGCGGATGCCGCCATGTACACAGACATGGATAAAATCTGCCATACGCCCATCATTGACCGGGCAATCGCCCTGCATAAGATGATCCGGCTGTTCACGCTGGGCGGCGGCGGCGAGGCATACCTGAACTTTATGGGCAACGAGTTCGGCCATCCGGAATGGATCGACTTCCCCAGAGAGGGCAACGGCTGGAGCTTCCACTACTGCCGCCGTCAGTGGAGCCTGCGGGACAACGGCTATCTGAAATATCAGTGGCTGGGCGAGTTCGACGAGGACATGATCCGCCTTGCCAAGCGGAAGGAGCTGTTCAGCCAGCGCTTTGGCTCCCTGTGCTATATCAGCGACGAGTATAA
>CAJOOV010000223.1 GCA_905236265.1 uncultured Oscillospiraceae bacterium
CAAATAGTCTTTGGTATCCACCCCATCACAGAGGGCAAGCGTCCGATAGCGGAAGTCATAAGGCTCATCCGGACGGGTGATGGAGTGAAGCAAGCTCATCCGCTGGGAGCCGGTGAGGGTTTGAACCTCGGTACAGCCCACGCTTTTCAGCTTGCTGGTGATGGTGTTCTCCATCTGACCCAGCGATCTCAGCGCAGCATTTTGGCTTTCCTCCCTGACGGAGATCGTGATATATTTTTCCCGAATCAGCTCCGATTGCCCGGAGGACACCCGGTCAGCCAGAATTTGGTTGATCTCCCGGCGGTACTTGTCGTAGTCGTCTCCCTGCATGGCGTAGAACATACGCTTTTGCAGCGTGTCCAGATCCAGACGCTTGGACTGAATCGTGATTTGCAGCTCCATGTTGGGGTCAGCACTGTTCAGTGCGTCTGCATACCGGTCAAAAATGCTGCGCTTAGCGTCCTTGCTGGCGTCCCGGTAGTTTACGTCTGTGAATTTCAGCGTCCGGGAATACCATTGGTTGGGAATGACCTCACATACGCCGTCCTCTATCATCCGGGCATACCAGAGACAGTCCCTGACACTGTGGGGGGCGTTACTTCTTCCGCTCCGCTTTTTTCCATCTCCGTTTCGCCCGCCGGATTTCCTTCCGGGCTTTCCGGATGCTTTTTCTTGCCTGCTTGCAGTTGAGCCGCTCTCTGCGGCGGTCATATCGGTAATAGGGGCAGGTAAATTCTCGTTCCCCTTTTTTCGCCTGATAAAGGGAAGAATCATGTTTCACATCACCTCTGGTAGTCGTTTTGTAGGGTATGGGCTTGGAGCGGAGCCAATGGCGATAGCGCATCGAGACATACTGCTCGAAGTCCATGTTTTGCGGACGGAGGAATCCCACCGCCCCGGGCAGCGCCGCCGCTGCCATGATTGCGTAGCTGCATTGCTGTGAATTAAGACCCAGAGCAAAGTGGCACAGCAGAAAGGTCAGTCCGCCGCACAGCAGTGCGACGCTTCCGGCTGCGAGCTGGCGCAGGGTCAGGTTGCCGATGATCTTTTCCTTGTACTCTGTAATCTCGGCGGGAATGTGTGTGCCTAAAGATGCCATGTGTTACCTCCTCAACTGCCAAAGACCCGCTGGGCGACCTGACTGCTGCCCATCACCGTGCCCAGCAGGATGATGGAGAGCATGGCAATATGGAGGCAGCAGCTCCCCAAATCGTTGTCTGAGATTGCCACGGCGGAGGCAAAGGACGGGAACAGCTTGAGGGCAAGCGCTATGACGGCACTCTGTAAAGCAACGCCCGCAAAGCCCTTAAAGTAGCCTACTCCCATCTGGATGGTGTGCTGCTGGGCAAAGAAGCTCATGGGAATGGGAGAGAGCGCAATGTAAAAATAGAGTTGGACATATCGGGAAAGAATGACATAGGAAAGACCGATAATGGCAATCCATGTCACAATCACCGTTGCAAATAACAGCGCAAACGCCCCGATGCCCTCAATAATGCTGTAATCGCCGTCCCTGATGAGCTGTTCCATTCGGGGGGTGAGATCTGCAATCGTGATAGCTGTCGTGCCGCCAATTTGTGAGGTAATGGAGACAGCAAGATCAAATATTGCCCCCAGCAAGGCAGAACTGTTGTCAATTGCCCATTTGACAAAGGCCAGTTTGAAGAAGGTTTTCATCGCTGCAACCGGTGCTGCCATACCGCTGCCGCCCTGCTGGGTGAGCTGCATTGCAACCGCTAAAAAATCCAGTAGGAGGAAAATGGTGAGGAAGGTGTATGCGATGGGCTGGCAAACATTAGATGCAATGTTGCGGCAGACATTGTAGGCACCGCCGAAGGCACCAATGCCGGAGGTCAGGTAACCGGAGCTGATGTTTTGGCTGAGGACTTTCAGGTTGTTGGACAGCACCTCCATCACCCATAGCAGCAGCCCCATTACGACACGGCCTTAATGTCCCGGTCAGTGATCGTCTCCTCAATCAGAGTCTGCCCTGTTTTGGTGGCAAACTCGTTGAAGGATTTAAAGCGTTGGCGGGTGCTGACTTTGCGTTTGCCTGCCTTTGCAAGTGCGCCGAGACCTTTTGAAAGCAACCGCAGTGCAGCGATGATCGCCTTCAGGGAGAAGGCGGATACTCTTACGCTGGCACCGACGGCCTGACCGGTGAGCTGAATCATCTGTATGCCCTGCTGGACTTCATCTGCCATTTGATACTCCTTTCTACCTCGTGCCACGCTGGCACAAGGTATCTGATAAAATGAAAAAATCCAGTGGTACACCTTGCCCTTGCGGGGATGGTGACTACTGGAGCTAAGTCGCTGAGTCAGGATTTATAAAGATTTGATAGACGATTGTAGTGAAAAGGAATATAATATCGCTGTAATTAAAAGCATTCTTACGTTCCGGCTTATACGTTGACGTATTAAGGAGTGATTGGATGAAGTGCGCAGGATAACGGCGATTACCCTGCGCTGGTGCGGAAAAGCGGACGTGAACCACTGTTTCTGCTTATCACAGTGTGAGTTATAACCTTGTGCCACCGTGGCACAAAGTCACTCTTCCCCCGGCGGCTCCGGCAGATCGTATTCCAGTCCCTGCGCTTCGCACCACTGGGCGTATGCTTTGCGGTTGGCTGGCAGATTGGTGTTGCAAAATCCACCATATCCAGTATTGAAAGTGGTTCCAGAAATGTCTCTGAACACA
>CAJOOV010000224.1 GCA_905236265.1 uncultured Oscillospiraceae bacterium
GAGGATGATCGCGGCCGCGCCGTCGTTGATGCCGGAGGCGTTGCCGGCGGTGACACGGCCCTGACCCACGTTCTCGGGCATATTCTTCATCTCAGTGCTGTCGAAGGTCATCTCGATCTTGTCCAGAGCGCCGTCAGCGGTGGTGGGGAAGCAGGGCTTCAGCTTGCTCAGAGACTCCACCGTGGTGCCTGCACGGGGGAACTCATCCACCTTGAAGTCCACGATCTGCTTTTTCACCTTCACAGGCACGGGGACGATCTCAGCGTCGAACTTGCCCGCCTTCTGGGCGGCCTCGCACTTCTGCTGGGAGGCGGCGGCGAACTCGTCCAGATCTTCACGGGTGATGCCCCAGATGTCGCAGATGTTCTCAGCGGTGGAGCCCATGTGGTAGTTGTAGAAGGCATCCCACAGCCCGTCCTTCACCATGGTGTCCACCATCTTGTTGTCGAACATACGGGCGCCCCAGCGGGCGGAGGGGAGGGCATAGGGGGCGGCGGACATGACCTCGGTGCCGCCAGCCACGATGATGTCAGCGTCACCGGCCTTGATGGCACGGGCGGCCTCGATCACGCTCTTCATGCCGGAGCCGCAGACCATACCCACGGTGTAGGCGGGAACGCTCAGGGGCAGACCGGCCTTTACGCCCACCTGACGGGCCACGTTCTGACCCTGACCGGCGGTGAGGATGCAGCCGAACATCAGCTCGTCCACGTTCTCCGCAGCCACGCCGGCACGGTTCAGGGCTTCCTTCACCACCACAGCGCCCAGATCGGCGGGGGTGCAGTCCTTCAGGGAGCCGCCAAACTTGCCCAGAGCGGTACGGCAGCAGTTGACCAGATAAATATCCTTCATGTGTTTAACCTCCATAAAATAGATTCAGCGGGTTGGAAGTAACATTGTTGATTCTTTAACAATATCTGCGTCCTCCATTATACCCGCCTTCCCCGGAAATAGCAATAGGAAAACAGGGGCGAGGGGGAAAAATCCCCGCCGGAATGGGTCAGGGTGTGCAGGACAGGGGGCGGGGAGAAGAAATTTTTGTGAAAGTTGGAAAATGCTCTTGTAAAAATTTTCACAATGGGATACAATGGACAAGGTATCAAACCCAAATGAGACCCAATTCAGGAGGTAATTTGAAATGGCAGTTAAAGTTGCAATCAATGGTTTCGGTCGTATCGGCCGTCTGGCATTCCGTCAGATGTTTGGCGCTGAGGGTTACGAGGTTGTCGCTATCAACGACCTGACCTCCCCCAAGATGCTGGCTCACCTGCTGAAGTATGACTCCACGCAGGGCACCTATGCTCTGGCTTCCACCGTGAAGGCCGGCGAGGACTATATCGAGGTTGACGGCAAGAAGATCACCATCTATGCCAAGGCCAACGCCGCCGAGCTGCCCTGGGGCGAGCTGGGTGTTGACGTAGTGCTGGAGTGCACCGGCTTCTACACCAGCAAGGCAAAGGCTCAGGCTCATATCGACGCAGGCGCACGGAAGGTCGTCATCTCCGCTCCCGCCGGAAACGATCTGCCCACCATCGTCTACAACGTCAACCACACCACCCTGAAGCCTGAGGACACCATCATCTCCGCCGCTTCCTGCACCACCAACTGCCTGGCTCCCATGGCTAAGGCTCTGAACGACGGTTGGGCAATCAAGTCCGGCATTATGTGCACCATCCATGCCTACACCGGCGACCAGATGACGCTGGACGGACCTCAGCGCAAGGGCGATCTGCGCCGCTCCCGTGCCGCTGCCTGCAACATCGTGCCCAACAGCACCGGCGCTGCCAAGGCAATCGGTCTGGTCATTCCTGAGCTGAACGGCAAGCTGATCGGCGCTGCACAGCGTGTTCCCACCCCCACCGGCTCCACCACCATCCTCACCGCCATCGTTGAGGGCGCTCCCACCAAGGAGGAGATCAATGCCCAGATGAAGAGCGAGGCTACCGAGTCCTTCGGCTACAACACCGATGAGATCGTCTCCTCCGACATCGTTGGTATGCGTTACGGCTCCCTGTTCGATGCCACCCAGACCATGGTCGTGAATCTGGACAACGGCACCTCCGAGGTTCAGGTTGTCTCCTGGTATGACAACGAGAACTCCTACACCTCTCAGATGGTTCGCACCATCAAGTACTTCAGCGAGCTGGGCTAATC
>CAJOOV010000225.1 GCA_905236265.1 uncultured Oscillospiraceae bacterium
CGCACCACGTTGCTCTCGTCCAGCGCCGCCTCGATCTCGTCCATCACCACAAAGGGGGCGGGGCGCACCTTGAGGAAGGCAAAATACAGGGCGATGGCCACAAACGCCTTCTCTCCGCCGGAGAGCAGGGTCAGCACCTTCAGCGCCTTGCCGGGGGGCTGCACCTTGATTTCAATGTCGCAGCCCAGAATATCCGCCGGATCCGTCAGCTCCAGCGCCGCCTTGCCCCCGCCGAAGAGCTCGTGGAAGGTGGTGACAAAGCACTCGCTGATGCGCTGGAACTGCCGGGCAAAGATTTTCTCCATCTCCGCCGTGATGCCGTCAATAATCCCCTCCAGCTCTCCCTTGGCCTGCTCCACGTCGTCCCGCTGTCCGGCAAGGTATTCATAGCGCTCGTTCACCCGCTGGAATTCCTCCACAGCGCCTACGTTTACATTCCCAAGGCCGGAGATCTTCCGTTTCAGCTCGGAGATTCTCCGTGCCGCCCGGCCGGAGGATTCCAGCTCCTGCCGCTGGCTCTGGGCGGCGTCATAGCTCAGCTCATAGTTGTCCCACAGCTTGTCCAGAAGCTGCTTTTCCTCCATGGCGGCGGAGGTCTTGCGCTGCTCCAGAATGGAGCACTCCCGCTCCATGTTCAAAAGCTCCTGATTCTTCTCCCTTGCGTCCTTGTCCGCCTGCGTGCGCTGCGCCTCCAGCGCCAGCTTCTCTGCGGTGAGGCGGTCGATCTGCTCCTGCTGCTCCTGTCTTCTCTGAGCCATGGCGGCAAGAGCGGCCTCCGCCCCGGCAATCTGCTGGTTCAGGGTGCGGTTCTTCCCCTGAAACTCCAAAATCTGCTGCTCTCGGCTGGCCCGGTCGCCGGAGATGTCCCGCTGGACGCTGCGAAGCTGGGCAAGGGCATCCTCTGCGGTGCGCTCCTCCGCCTCAAGGGCGGCCAGCTCGGTGCGAAGCTGGGCAAGCTGGCGGCGCAGCTCCTCCTGCTGCTGGCGCAGCTCGTTTTGTCCGGCGCTCTTGCCCTCGCTCTCGCTCTGGGTGCTCTGCGCCTTCTTCTCCCATGAGCTGATCTGCTCATGGGCCGTGCGGGTCTGCTCCTCCACCTGACGGGAGCGCTGCTGCAGGGATTCCAGCTCCTGACGGTAGGACGCCTCCTGCCGCTGCAGGGCATCCAGCAGGATGTCATACTGTCCCGTCTCGCCCCGGAGCCGCAGCACCAGATCCTCCTGCTGCCGCTGCTGTCCCTGTGCCTGCTCCACGTCGTACTGGGCGGCGGAGGCGCCCCGTCTGGCATCGGAGAGCACCTCCTTTGCCTTTTCCAGGCTCTCCTTCACGCCCTGCGCCTGCTTGCGCAGGCGTTCCAGCTCTCCCGCACGGGAGAGAATGCCTGCGCTCCTGCTGGCCGAGCCGCCTGTCATGGCGCCGCCGGGGTTGAGCACCTGCCCGTCCAGCGTCACAATACGGAAGCTATGGCGGTATGTCCTTGCCATGGCAATGGCGTTGTCCATATTGTCGCAGATCACCACCCTGCCCAGCAGGTGGGAGAAAATATTCTGATACCTTTCGTCGAAGCGGATGAGCCGGTCGGCAATGCCCACAAAGCCCGGCTGGCGCTCCATGCCCTGCTCCTTCAGATACCCCGGCCTCACCTCGCTCACCGGGAGGAAGGTGGCACGGCCTGCGTCCCTGCGCTTGAGGTATTCAATGGCACGCTTGCCGTCCTCGGCGGACTCCACCACAATGTTTTGCAGCGCCCCGCCAAGGGCAATCTCAATGGCGACGGTGTATTCCTCCGGCACCCGGAGCAGCTCTGCCACCGTGCCGCAGATGCGGTTGAGCTGTCCCCGCTCTCTGGCCTGCATCACGGACTTGACCGCCTTGGAATAGCCCTCGTACATCTTTTCCATCTCGGCGATCATGTGGATACGGCTTTGCAGGTTGTTGTCCTCCATGACGATCCGGTTGAGCTGCTCTGTGGCGGCGGTGAGGCGTTTTTGCCGGTTTTCCAGACGAAGCCGGTATCCGCTCACCTGATTGGACAGGCTCTTTGCCTTCTCCTGCGCCTCGTCCAGCGCAGCCTGCTTTTCTCCCCGCTCCTGCAGGGCACGCTCCCGCTGTCTGCCGCTCTCCTCCAGCTGTCCCTTCAAAACCTCGTCCCGCTGCGTCAGCTCCTGCGCCGAGGCGGACAGGGCGGACAGCTTTGCCCGTGCGTCCGCCGTGCCGGCGCTCTCCTGCTCCTGCCGCCGGTGCAGCCGTTCCAATTCCTGGGTGAGGGCAAGGCTCCGGCTCTCCAATGCCTCCCAGTCCCTCTGGCGCAGCAGCAGCGCTCCGGAGCGCTCCTTCCGGGTGTCCCGAATCTCACCCAGACGCTCCTCCCGCTGGCGGATCTGTTCCGCCACGGAGTCCGCTCTGCCCTCCTGCCGGTTCAGCTCCTGTGCCAGCCGGGCGGCGTTCTCCTCGTTATTCTTCACCTGATTGCGCAGGATGGCCAGCTGGGACTCCCGCTCCCCCGCCTCGTTGTTCAGCGCCGTCAGCTTCGCTCTCAGCTCGTCCCCCTGCACGTCCATCTGCCGCAGTCCTGCGGACAGCTCCTCCGAACGCTGGTAGAATTTCTGCTGCGCCGCCGCCGCCTGATCCCGCTGGCGCACGGCCTGTTCATAGTCGCTGTACAGCTTCCGGTTCCCGGAGCGCAGCCTGTCCAGATTATCCATCCATACGGAGATTTCCAGCCCCCGCAGCTCGTCCCGGTAGAGCAGAAATTCCTTCGCCTTTTCCGCCTGCTCCCGCAGCGGCTCCACCTGCAGCTCCAGCTCGGAGATCTTGTCCCCGATGCGCAGCAGGTTGTCCGTGGTCTTGTCCAGCTTCCGCTGGGCATCCTCCTTGCGGTGGCGGTAGCGGGAGATGCCCGCCGCCTCCTCAAACACCGCCCGGCGCTCCTGTCCCCGGGTGGAGAGAATCTCGTCTATCTTACCCTGTCCGATGATGGAATAGCCCTCTCTGCCCAGACCCGTATCCATAAACAGGTCGTTGATGTCCCGCAGGCGGCAGGACTGGCGGTTGATATAGTATTCGCTCTCCCCGGAACGGTAATACCGCCGGGTGACCATGACCTCGCTCTCCTCCATGGTGAAGGTCTGGCCGGAGTTGTCCAGAATCAGCGACACCTCCGCATACCCCGTCTGTTTCCGCTTCAGGGTGCCGCCGAAGATCACGTCCTCCATCTTGCCGCCCCGCAGCGCCTTGGTGGACTGCTCCCCCATGACCCAGCGGATAGCGTCGGAGATATTGCTCTTGCCGCTGCCGTTGGGGCCTACAATGGCGGTGATCGCCTCGTTAAAGCTCAAAACCGTCTTATCCGGGAAGGATTTGAAGCCCTGTATTTCCAGTGCCTTTAAGTACACGCTGTTCCCCCGTTTCGTTTTCCATACAATAACGGTTCATTATAGCAGTAAACAGCCGGGTTTGCAATCCCAAATGCCCCGGAGAAGGGGGCGGCAATTGACAGGGTTCGACGGCGCTGGTATACTGTGGGAAAAGGAAAAAGAGCAGAGGAGGCCGCAGTATGTCCAGAGAGAACTTCCCCCAGTCACGGATTTTGGAGGCAAGTGAACTGGTAGAGCAGATGAGAATTGCCAACAGGCGGGGAGAGCGCTTCTGCTTCATTCTCGGCTCCGGTTCCTCTGTGGAGTCCGGTATGCCTGTGGGCGGCGTGCTGGAAATGCGGTGGATGAACTGCATCATGGGGGTGGAGGACAAATCTGACCCATCCCCCCGGAAGAAGCCCTCCCTGATGCGGAAAAAGGCAGAAAAACTGAAAGCCGACAACCTGATGGAGTATTCCTTTGACAAGCTGGAACAGGTATGGAAGCAAGCGCAGGAAAAGGGCTGGCGCACCCTGCCCAGCGAATACTATTTCGACCTTTATAACCTGCGCTTTCACCCGGACAGTGCCAACGGCTACGAGTATATGGAGCGGCTCATGGAAAAGCTCTCCCCCAGCATCGGCTACCGGGTGCTGGCAAAGCTGCTGGAGGAGAACAACTATCGGAACAATCTGGTTATCACCACCAACTTTGACACCCTGCTGGAGGATGCCCTTTTCCTCTACGGGGAGAAGCGGGCGCTGTCCATGGGGCATGAGGCGCTGGCGGAGTTTTTCTCCCCCAATCTCCGCCGCTCTGTGCTTGTCAAGGTACACCGGGACAGGCTGTTCCACCCCTTCAACACCCCGGAGGAGACCAACCATCTCAGCCCGGAGTGGGAGGAGGTGCTGCACACGGCGTTGGGCAGCTATACCCCTGTTGTGATTGGCTACGGCGGCGGGGACAGGAGCCTGATGTCCTTTTTGGAGAAGCACCTGAAAAAGTTCTACTGGTGCTGGCGTCCCGCCGACGGCTGGGTCGAGCCAAGGGTGGAGCAGCTTTTGCGGGATAAGGAGGGCGGCTTTCTGGTGAGCATCGGCGGCTTTGATGCCCTGATGCTGGAGCTGGGCGGCCAGCGCTTCCCGGATGAGGTGACCCCCACGGCAACGGTGAAGCTGCTGGGGGAGCGCTGTGAGAAGTGGACAGAGAACTATCAAAAGAAGTATGACGAAGTAAACAAGAACCCGGATACAAAAGATGCCGCCGCTACCATTGAGAAGATGGAAAAGGAAGAGGCGGAAAAGCGTACCAAAGCAGGCAAGCGGGATAAGTGGGACTACATCCGTGAGGCAAATGAAGCGTCTGAATCTGGCAACCGCAGAAGGGCGATTGAGATACTGGATGAACTCATTAAACAGAAGCCGGAGTTTGCCGAAGCCTACATCAGCCGGGGTGTTGCGAAGTACGATATGGGCGAATACCAAAAGGCCATTGACGACTACAACGAAGCCCTCCGCCTGAAGCCGGATTATGCACTTGCCTACAACAACCGGGGCAACGCACGGAAGAAACTGGGCGAACGCCAAGAGGTCATTGACGACTACAACGAAGCCATCCGCCTGAACCCGGATTTTGCCGATGCCTACTACAACCGGGGCAACGCATGGGACGATCTGGGTGAATACCAAAAGGCCATTGACGACTACAACGAAGCCCTGCGCCTGAACCCGGATTATGTAGAAGCCTACAACAACCGGGGCAACGCATGGGACGATCTGGGTGAATATCAAAAGGCCATTGATGACTACAACGAAGCCATCCGCCTGAACCCGGATTATGCCTATGCCTACAACAACC
>CAJOOV010000226.1 GCA_905236265.1 uncultured Oscillospiraceae bacterium
AAGAGTATGAGAGGAGCAACGGTTATGGGAAAATACTTTGGAACAGACGGCTTTCGGGGAGAGGCAAATGTGAACCTCACCGCAGACCACGCATACCGTATCGGATTCTTCCTTGCGTGGTACTATAACCAGAGACCGGTGGATGGCCAGCGTGCCAGAATCGTCATCGGAAAGGACACCCGGCGCAGCAGCTATATGCTGGAATTTGCCCTTGCCTCCGGCATCACCGCCGCAGGGGGAGACGTATACCTGCTCCGGGTCACAACCACGCCCAGCGTGGCCTATGTGACAAAGGTGGACGGCTTTGACTGCGGCATTATGATCTCCGCCAGCCATAACCCCTACTACGACAACGGCATCAAGCTGATTAACGATCAGGGCGAGAAAATGCCTCAGGACGTTATTGACGAGGTAGAGGCCTATCTGGACGGAAAGGGGCCGGAAATCGCCCCCGCCGCCAGAGATAAAATCGGCGCTGCCTTTGACTATGACTCCGGACGCCACCGCTATATCGCCTATCTGATCTCTCTGGCTGTCCACTCCTTCCGGGGGAAGCGGGTCGGTCTGGACTGTGCCAACGGTGCGGCATGGTCCATTGCAAAGGTGGTCTTTGAGGCGCTGGGCGCAAAGGTCGTGGTCATCAACGACAAGCCTGACGGCCTGAACATCAACCTGAACTGCGGCTCCACCCACATTGAGCAGCTCCAGCGTCTGGTGGTGGAGCAGCATCTGGACGCAGGCTTCGCCTTCGACGGGGACGCAGACCGCTGCCTTGCCGTGGACGAGCGGGGCAAGCTGGTCAGCGGCGACGAGATTATGTACCTCTATGCCCGGCACCTGAAGGAGCAGGGCAAGCTGGAGACCAATACGGTGGTCACTACGGTAATGAGCAACTTTGGTCTTTATAAGGCGCTGGAGGCCATTGGCATTGACTATGCAAAGACCGCCGTGGGCGACAAATACGTCTATGAGTACATGACCACCCACAATAATGTCATCGGCGGCGAGCAGTCCGGGCATATTATCTTCAGCAAGTATGCCACAACCGGCGACGGCATCCTCACGGCAGTGAAGGTGATGGAGGTCATGCAGGATAAGCGCCTGCCCCTGAGCCAGCTCTGTGAGCCGGTGAAGATCTATCCCCAGCTTCTGGTGAATATCCGTGTGGCGGATAAGCAGGCCACGCAGGAGGATCCGGACGTGAAGAAGGCCATTGAAGAGGTGGCGGAGCGTCTGGGCAGCACCGGACGCATTCTGGTGCGGGAATCCGGCACGGAGCCGCTGGTGCGGGTCATGGTGGAGGCGGAGACACAGGAGCTTTGCAGCGAATATGTCTACCACGTCATCAATGTCATCCGGGCAAAGGGATATGAGGTAAAATGATAACAGGGGCGTCCCCGAAAAGGGACGCCCTTTCTTTCAACAAATCTTAAACAAAACAAAGGCGGGTCTTCAATTATATCTGTTACAATCTGCCTGTGAACGGGGAGGAGGAGGCTTTCATGAACAGAATACTGATCGTGGATGACGACAAGGATATTGTTGCTGCGCTGGAGATCTATCTGACCACATCCGGCTATGAGGTCATCTCGGCGGGCAACGGGAGAGATGCGCTGGCAAAGCTGACGCAGGAGGGCGCCGACCTGATTCTCATGGACGTGATGATGCCCCAAATGGACGGCATCCAGGCCACAAGGAGAATCAGGGAGCACAGCAATGTGCCCATTCTGTTCCTGACGGCAAAGAGCGAGGACGTTGACCTGATTAACGGCCTGAACGTGGGGGCGGATGACTATATCACCAAGCCCTTCAAGCCCATGGAGGTGCTGGCAAGGGTGAAGTCCCACCTGCGCCGCTATACCCAGCTGGGCGGGCAGCACCGATCGGACAGCAGCGTGATTGAGGTAGGACCCATCGCTCTGGATGATACCGCAAAGCGGGTGACGGTGGACGGGGAGCAGGTGAACCTGACGCCGCTGGAATACAGCATTCTCCGCCTGCTGATGCAGCACCCCGGACAGGTCTTTCCCACCGCCCAGATCTATGAGCAGGTGTGGAATGACCCGGTGCTGGGGAGCGAAAACACGGTGGCGGTGCATATCCGCCACCTGCGGGAGAAGATCGAAATTGACCCCGCCCATCCCCGCTACCTGAAGGTGGTCTGGGGACTGGGCTATAAAATGGAGGCGTAAGAGATGAACAAAAACAGGCTGCGGGGCTCCGTCTTTCTAAAGGTAATCGCTTTCCAACTGGCAATCGTATTTGCGGCCTGTTTCTGTGCCTGCGCCGGAGGCGCTGTGCAGCTATATGGGCAGCGCTATTATTACGGCAGCGGGGAAGATACACAAATGGTGCTGAGACAGATGGAGCAGGTGAAGGAATACTTCTTTCTCCACCAGCACCGGGATGTCCTTACCCCTGCGGGAGAGGAACGCTATGCCGAACTCACCCAGCAGATGAGCAGGAAGGTGACGAATTTCCGCTTTTCCGTTACCCGTGAATCTGACAACAGGGTGCTGCTGTCCAATCTGGACGAGCCGGGAGAGAGCTACGAGACGGTTGACGGCGACGAGGTGAGCTTCTACGAAAACGGGATGAACCGGATGCTGGCCTATTACATTGACCTTGACCGGGCGCAGGACTGGACGCTTCAAAGGGGCACGGCGCAGCAGTGGGCGCAAACGCCCTATTCCTCCCAGTACTTTTACACCCAGGAGACCTATGACGGGATTCTGAGGGAATCACAGCAGAGGGACAGCGCTCAGGAGGCGGATCTGGACTACGAGTCCTTTGCTGCGCAGGAGTGGAACGATGAGCCGGAGGAGCTGGAGCCTGTAGTGGAGGACGAGTGGACAGGGTCTGACACCGAAGGCGGGAATACCTACCTCTACTTCGTCTACACGGGAGAGGAGGACAGCGTCTGGATGACCTGCGGGATTGACCGCACCTACCCGGTGGGGGACGACTATTCCGCCTATGAGAACCGGCGTATCACCATGGAAGGGTATTTCGATACTCACTTCTACCCGGTGATTTGGGCAGGCGTGGGCGCATTGGCGCTGTTTCTGCTGACGCTGACCTATCTCACATGGGCAGTGGGCTGGAATCAGGAGGGGGAGCTTGCCCTGCGGGGGGCGAACCGGATGCCCACAGAGCTTGCCGTCCTGCTTGGCGGCGGGCTGATGCTGCTGGGGCTGATTCTGGAGGCGAACTCCGGCGGCATCGGGCATTATGAGTATACCGACCTTGCCTATGTCATGACCACGGTGGGGGTCATCGCCCTTCTGCTTGCACTGGGCGGGATGATTCTCTGGCTTGTGGCGGCGGCGCAG
>CAJOOV010000227.1 GCA_905236265.1 uncultured Oscillospiraceae bacterium
ACCCAAGTGCTCATGGATATTGCCAACCACAAAAACGCCCTTGTCATCGGCACCGGGGATCTCAGCGAGATGGCGCTGGGCTGGTGTACCTACAACGGGGATCACATGAGCATGTATGCCGTGAACTGCTCCATCCCCAAGACGCTGGTGCGCCACCTCACCGCATGGGTCAGCGACGAGAACCGCACCGCAAACCCCGCCCTCTCCGCCGTGCTGGACGACATTTTGGACACCCCCGTCTCCCCGGAGCTGCTGCCCCCGGAGGAGAACGGGCAGATCGCCCAGAGGACGGAGGATCTGGTGGGACCCTATGAGCTGCACGACTTCTTCCTGTTCTACACCGTCCGCTACGGCTTCCCGCCCCGGAAGGTCTACCGTCTGGCCAGAGCCGCCTTCGGGGAGCGGTACGCCCCGGCAGTGCTGGTGAAGTGGATGGAGAACTTCTACCGCCGCTTCTTCAGCCAGCAGTTCAAGCGCTCCTGCGTCCCCGACGGACCCAAGGTAGGCTCTGTGTCCCTGTCCCCCAGAGGGGACTGGCGTATGCCCTCCGACGCAGTGAACGCCCTTTGGATGGAGCAGGTTCAGGCGCTGAAGGACAGTCTGTAAGGAGCGGGGCAGGGTATGAATCTCTATCTGGATCTGTTTCTCACCTTTGCAAAGGTGGGCGCATGTACCTTCGGCGGGGGCTATGCCATGCTCCCCATCCTCCAGCGGGAGGTGGTGGAGAAAAAGGGCTGGGCGACGGACGAGGAGCTGACGGATTACTATGCCATCGGGCAGTGTACCCCCGGCGTCATCGCCGTGAATACCGCCACCTTTATCGGCCATAAGCTCAAGGGCATCCCCGGCGGCATCCTCACCACGCTGGGGGTGGTCTTCCCCAGCATCGTCATTATCACTGTCATCGCCGCCTTTTTACAGAGCTTTGCGGACAACCCGCTGGTAATCCACGCCTTCAACGGCATTCGTGCCTGTGTGTGCGTGCTGATCTTCAACGCCGTTTTGAAGCTGCGCAAGTCCACTGTCATCGACCTGCCCACGATGGTGATCTTCATCGCCGTGTTTCTGCTCTCGGCGCTGCTGGGGCTGTCCCCGGCGGTGCTGGTGCTGGTGTGCGGGGTAATCGGTCTGGCGTTGAAGCTGATGGCGGAGAAGAGAGGGGGCGGGGTGAAATGATCTACCTGCGCCTGTTCTACGAATTTTTCAAGGCGGGGCTGTTCGCCGTGGGGGGCGGGCTTGCCACGGTGCCCTTTTTACAGAATATCGGCGCCTCCACCGGCTGGTTCTCCGCCGCCGACCTTGCCAATATGATCGCCGTCAGCGAGTCCACCCCCGGCCCCATGGGGGTGAACATGGCCACCTATGTGGGCTTCACCGTGGGGGGCGTGCCCGGCGCTGTGGTGGCTACGCTGGGGCTGATCTGCCCCTCCATTATCGTCATTGTCATTGTCGCCTCCGTTCTGGACAGGTTCCGGGGGAACAAATATGTGGAGTATGTCTTTTACGGCCTGCGTCCCGCCTCCACCGGGCTGATTGCCGCCGCCTGCTGGGGCGTGGTGGTCATCAGCCTGCTGCACATCACCGGCGTGTCCGGTATGCAGGTGACGCTGGAGGTGAGCTGGGCGATGTGGCTGGTGGCGGCGGCGGTGTATCTGTTCACCCACTGGGAGGGCACAAAAAAGCTCCATCCCGTGCTCTGGATCGCCCTGTCCGCTCTGGCGGGAATCGTTTTTCAGCTCTGAGGAGCCATTTATGCAAAAAGGTACGCATTTTCGGTCAATGCGTACCTTTTTCATACGTTATTCCCCGGCGGCGCAGCGCCCCTCCCTGCGCCTGACAAGGGCGTAGAACACAAAGCAGGCGGTAATCTGCACAATGGTGGAGCAGGGGATGCTCAGCCCGATATAGAACAGCCGCCCCGTGGTGACGCTCATGTAATAGGCCACGGGGATGCGGATGAGAAACGCCGCCCCCACCCCCTGCAGCATGACGAAACCGGTGCGCCCCATGCCGTTGAAATAGCCGATGAAGCAGAACAGGAAGCAGGTGAACAGACAGTCGATGGCATAGGCACGCAGGTAGTCAAACCCCGCCTGCACCACCTGCGCCTCGTTGGAGAAGATACCGCACAGCACATCTCCCCGGAAGTAGGCCAGGCAGAACATGGCCACGCCGAAGGCGGTGGAGAGGGCAATGGCGATTTTCAGCCCCCGTGAGGCCCGGTCATACCTGCCTGCGCCGTGGTTCTGCGCCACATAGGCGCTCATGGCCTGCATGAACGCCGCAGGGGTGAGCATAATAAAGCCGCAGACCTTCTCCGCAACCCCCACCCCCGCCGAGGCAATCAGCCCCAGCTTGTTCACAATGGCCAGAATCACCAGAAAGGACAGCCCCACCAGCAGATCCTGCAGGGCAATGGGCAGGCCGAAGCCTGCAATCCGCCGGAGGATGGCAGGGTCAATGCGTATCTGCTTTGCAGTGAAGCGGAAGGGCAGTCTCCTGCGCCGCAGCAGGAGGATGGAGACAATGACGCTCACCGTCTGGGAGCAGACCGTGGCAATCGCCGCCCCCGCCGAGCCCATGTGGAACACCGCAATGAGCAGCAGATCCCCTGCAATATTGCACACGCTGGCAATTGCCACCGTCATCAGGGGCGTTTGGGAGTCCCCGATGCCCCGCATGACGCTGCCCAGTACGTTGTAGGCAATAATCATCACGGAGCCTGCGCCGCAGATGGCGATATAGCGGCGGGTCTGGGAAAAGGCCTCCGCCGGGGCGTTCATCACCCCCGCCAGCGTCCCCGCCAGCAGCGGCACCGCCAGCGTCATCACTGCCCCGATGAGCAGAAAGGCGGCAATGCTGGTGCCGATAATCCGCCCGCCGGCCTCCCGCTCTCCCTCTCCCATCTTCTGCCCCAGCAGAATGGTGGTGCCCATGGCAAAGGAGCTGATAAGACCCGTCACGGTCATCATAATCTGCGACCCCACCGCCACGCCGGAGACATCGGCTGCGGCGGCGTACTTCCCCACCACCAGCAAATCCACCGCCCCGTACAGCGACTGCAGAAACAGCGCCAGCAGAATGGGCAGGGAGAAGCGCAGCAGGGGCGCAACAATGGGGCCTGTGGTAAAATCCATCTCTTTTTGCATCTCTGTTCCTCCGCAAAAGAAAAGCCCGCGCCGGGAGGCGTCACCTCTCGTGTACCAGCTTCCCGGTCATATGCTCCACTTCGATTTCATACACCGCCACGCCGGGGCCGGAATGGCGTATCTCATGGTCAATATATGCCTCGTCCTGCGTAAAGCGGTAGCTGAGCCTGCGGCTGATCTCCAGCGCCCGGTCATGGTCTTCCACCCGGCGGGCACGCCCGAACACGATCACGCTGCGGAAATCCAGCCACCAGCCCTCCTGAGACTGGGTTCCCCCGTCGTAAACGCAGAAGCTCACCTTATCACACCGCTCCAAAGCGTCGATCCTGTGCCCCTTCCGCCCGCCATGGAAGCAGAGCTTTCCCGTCTCCGGGTCATACCAGTGGTTCACCGGCAGGGCATAGGGATAGCCCTCATCCCCCAGCACCGCCAGAACACCCCGTTTTTCCTGCTGCAGAACCTGCAGGCACTCCTGCTGGGAGAGTGCCTGCTTGAACCGTGTCAAACTGCGAAACATATCCATTCCCCTTTCTTTTCCCTCTATCTTACCCGTTTCGCCTCTTTTTGTAAATCCCGTTTTCCCGCCTTCCCCTTTCTTGACACTCCTTCTTTTTCCAAATTATAATGTACCCACTGACATAAGGGAGGTCTTTGAGATGAAGAAAACGCTGAAGGCGCTGCTGTGCGTCCTGCTCCTGCTGTAGGAGGACATGGAGGGAGCGTACGAAAAGGGCAACTGCTGCGTGGCAGGGGGCGACTTCAACAAAGACCTGCTGGGGGATTCCGGCATATACTTCGCCGCCGGGGACACGGACTACACATGGGCGCAGCCCATCCCCCCGGAGACCTTCGACCACTGCCACATCACCCTTGTCCCCCCGCTGGACAGGGAGCACCCGGTTCCCTCCTGCCGCAACGCCGACGATCCCTATCACGAGGGGCAGCGTTTTCTGATTGCCCTTGAATTTTCCATCCGGATTGGGTATACTGTACCTCTCAGAACCATTCCCCCGGAGGGAGCGCCCCTCTCTCCGGGCAGGCATAAAAGGAAGGGATTCTATGTCCGAGCGCAGGCCGCCCAGCTCTCAGGGCGGCAAAAGGATTTCTCCGGACGACCGGAAGCGCCGCAGGAGGCTGCGGATTCTGGCAGCCGCCGGGCTGGTACTGCTGCTGCTTGCGGCGCTGGCCTGCGGGGGGTACCTCTACCTCTGCACCAAGCCGGAGCAGGGCGTGCTGCTGCAGCACACCTACCTCAACGGGGCGGATGTCTCCGGCATGACGGCAGAGGAGGCGGAGAGCCTCCTTCTGGAACAGTTTCAGGAGAAATACAGCTCCTCCTGCGCCCTTGTGACGCTGGCAGGAGCGGAATACACCGTCCCCCTGTGGGGGGAGCAGGGCGGCATCCTCGCCCTTGACCCCGTCCCGGCGGTGGAGCGTGCCATGGAGCGGGGGCACGGTGCCTTCTACACCAGAGGCTATGACTGGCTCCTCTCCCGGCAGGAAAGCTACGAGGGCGAGGCAGAGCCGGCGCTCCGGGAGGACTATCCCCTTTCCCGCATCCTTGCAGACACTGGCATGGGCGAGATAAACACGGCGGTGGAGACCTCCTTTGCAATCGGGGAGGACAGCATCTCCATCGTCAAGGGCACTCAGGGCGTGCGGGCGGATCTGGACGCACTGGCCCGGCAGATCATCGCCGCCGTGGAGGCTGACCCGGAGGCCGTCACCTATGAGCTGGAC
>CAJOOV010000228.1 GCA_905236265.1 uncultured Oscillospiraceae bacterium
GTGGAGATCGGCGCTGCGCTGAAAAACGTGATTGCCGTGTGTGCAGGCGTGATTGACGGCATGGGCTTTGGGGACAACACCAGAGCCATGCTGATGACACGGGGTCTGACGGAGATTGCCCGTCTGGGTATGGCACTGGGGGGCAGGCAGTCCACCTTTGCGGGACTGGCTGGCGTGGGTGATCTGATCGTCACCTGTACCTCCATGAACTCCCGCAACCACCGGGCAGGTATTCTCATGGGCAAGGGCATGAAAATCGAGGACGCCATGAAGGAGATGGGCGGTGCAGTGGTAGAGGGCTATTATGCCGCCGCCTCCGCACGGGAGCTGGCGCAGAAGGCCGGCGTGGAAATGCCTATCACAGAGGCCGCCTATCAGGTGATGTATCAGGGACAGGACATCAGGGAGGCCTTTCACGCTCTGATGACACGGGGCAAGAAGGACGAATTCGAGGACACCTGGCTTTGATGCAAAACAGAAAGCTGTCTGAGGAGAATCACTCCCCGGACAGCTTTTTTATTCCGGCACCAGCAGCTCCATCTCCAGCCCCCGCTTTCGGGCGTATTCCAGCGTCTGGAAGGTGCCCCCGGAGGGGGCGCCGTCATATACGCCGATGATGCGCCGGGCGTGGTCTACCAGATACCGGTTTCTCTGGGCGAAGCACTGGCGGTGGTAGGAGGGGGAGACTACCACGATTCTCTCCCCGCAGGCGTGCAGCACAGCCTGATACTCCCTGCGGTCAGCGGCAGACCACCGCGCCGCCTGAGCGGGATAGGGCACCACTGCCACAAGCTGCACCTCCCGCTCCGTCTCCGCCAGCTCCAGCACCAGCCGTGCGCAGATCAGATCTACGCCCAGCGCCATGCCGGAGAGAAAGCAGGTATAGCCCTGCTCATAGCTGCTGAGAATCCGCTGCCAGAGCGCCTGCTTCAGCGCCGTGGTGCGCAGGTCACAGGGGTCAGCCAGCCACGGCAGGCGGTTGGGGCGATGGCCGGTAAAACAGCAGGTTTTGCTCCGCTCTTGCATAATCCCTCTCCTAATCGAACACTTGTTTTGGTAATGATACCAAAACAGGGGAGAAAATGCAAGGAAGAGTGGAATCAGGGGTTGCATTTTTTCCGCAAGGCAATATAATAGGGATGGAACAACTGCATAACGTCTTCAGGGCAGGGTGAAATTCCCGACCGGCGGTGATACGGAGCATTCCGGCAGGTCCGCGAGCCTTTGGGTTGAATCGGTGAGAATCCGATACCGACAGTAGAGTCTGGATGAGAGAAGATGTGCGAGGAGAGAGGCTTTCTTTTTGGGAGTCCCTTCTGAGCGCCTGTAGACGGAATGGACAGGCGTTTCAGACAAAGGGATTGAACCCGGAAAGGAAGTTTTTATTATGTCCGCATCCAAAACCATCGCCAACACCCGTAAGCTCACCGTCACTGCCATGCTCTCCGCTGTGGCATTCCTGCTGATGTTTCTGGAATTCTCCGTACCCATGCTGATTCCCTCCTTTGTGAAGATGGACCTCTCTGACCTGCCTGCACTGATCGGGGCGTTTTCCCTGGGGCCGGTGTACGGCGCTGTGATCGAGCTGCTGAAAAACATCCTCCATATTGTCTTTAAGGGCACTACCTCCGCCGGAATCGGAGAGCTTTGCAACTTCACGCTGGGCGCAGCCTTTACCCTCTCCGCCGGGGCGGTCTACCTGCGCTGGCATACCCGCCGGGGCGCTGTGGCGGCTTCCCTCACAGGGGCTGTGGTCATGGCGGCGGTGTCCGTACCCATGAACTTTTTCATCGTCTATCCCTTCTATGCCTCTGTATTCGGGGGGATGGAGAACATCATTGCCGCCTATCAGGCGATTCTGCCCGGCGTGGGCAGTCTGCTGCAGTGCCTGCTGATCTTTAACGCACCCTTCACGCTGGTGAAGGGGCTGCTGGATGTGGTGGTGTGCTTTTTCATCTATAAGCCCCTGTCCAGAGTGATTCAGGGATAAGGGAAAAGCCGGGGGAGACGGTTCGCCGCCTCCCCCTTGCTCTGCACTGGCATAGATATGAATAACTGTTCAAATGTTAAAAAAATCAACAGTTTGACAGGAAAAACAGGGTGTGTTATACTGCCCGATACTGATTCTCTGCCACGAAAGGAAGAAAGTATGAGACGAATTCTGCCGCTTCTGGCGGCGCTTGTGATGCTCCTCTCCGGCTGCGCCGGTGCGCCGGAGGCGGGGGCGGATTTTGTCATTGCCTGCACCACCTATCCGGTCTATCTGCTGGCAAACTCCATTGCGGGAGAGATGGACGGGGTGGAGGTGTCTCTGGTAATCAACCAGCAGGTGTCCTGTCTGCATGACTACGCATTGACGGTCTCGGATATGAAGACGCTGGAACATGCGGACGCAGTGGCAATCAACGGCGCAGGTCTGGAGGACTTTCTGGGAGATGCCGTGGCAGGAAAAAACGTGATTGACTGCGACGAGGGCATTGA
>CAJOOV010000229.1 GCA_905236265.1 uncultured Oscillospiraceae bacterium
AAAAAGCCGCTGTCTTTGCCAAGACAGCGGCTCTGTTTAGCTGTTCATCTGCTTGCGTCTGCTGAGGTTCATGGTGCCGTCCTGCATGGAGCCGATAGAGGCGAGGCTCTTTCCCGTGCCGTAGGCGACGCAGGAGATGGCATCGTCCGCCACATGGGTCTCAATGCCGGTGTGGGATTCAATGAGCTTGTCAAAGCCCCAGATCAGGCTCCCGCCGCCGGTCATCACAATGCCGTTGGCGGAGATGTCCGCCACCAGCTCCGGAGGCGTGCGCTCCAGCACGGAGTGAATGGCATCCACAATCCGCTGGGATGGCTCCTCAAAGGCTTCGATCATCTCCACGGAGGACACGGTGATGGTGCGGGGCAGACCCACCATCTGGTCGTGTCCGGTGACCTCCATGGTCTGCTCCTCGCTCCGGGGGAAGACACAGCCCAGAGCAATCTTGATCTCCTCTGCGGTTCTGGCACCGATGAGCAGGTTGTGCTTGCGGCGAATGTATTTGATGATTGCCTCATCAAAGGCGTCGCCTGCAATCTTAATGGAGGTGGATTCCACCACGCCGGACAGGGAGATCACGGCGATGTCCGTGGTTCCGCCGCCGATGTCTACCACAAGGTGTCCCTCCGGCTTGGCAATGTCGATGCCTGCGCCGATGGCCGCCGCCACAGGCTCCTCAATGAGGTAGACCTTTCTGGCACCGGCGTGGATGCCTGCGTCAATGACGGCCCGCTCCTCCACCTCCGTGATGCCGGAGGGGACGCAGATCACCACGCGGGGCTTGAAGAAACGGACAGGCGCCGCCTTGCGGATAAACTCCTTCAGCATCCGCTCCGTCATGTCGTAGTCGGAGATCACCCCGTCCCGCAGGGGGCGCAGGGCGACAATATTGCCGGGGGTGCGCCCCAGCATCTTTCGTGCCTCCGTGCCCACCTTCAAAAGCCGCCCGGTGGTCTTGTCAATGGCAACCACACTGGGCTCCCGGAGCACAACGCCCTTCCCCTGTACATATACCAGCACGGAAGCCGTGCCCAAATCAATGCCGATGTCCCGAACAAACCTCATATCAAATCCGCCTTTCTCAGGGAGAACCTTTCTATACGCCTCCCTATTATACCCAGCCTGTCCAGTATTTTCAATCAGGGACATAAAATCTTCTGAGAAAAACCAAAGGGGCTGCCTCGCAACGACCTTTAAAAATCGTTTTGAGACAGCCCCCTTCTGTATAGGATCAATCAAAGGTGACGCCGGACTCCTTCAGGAACTTCTCCAGCCGGTCAAGACCTCTGGTGATGTCCTTCATGCTGGCAGCATAGCTCCAGCGGACGAAGTTGGGGTCGCCAAAGCCGGTGCAGGGCACCACGCACACCAGACCCTTCTCCAGAAAGACATCTGCAAAGTCGTCGGCATTGCGGATCATCCTGCCATAGAGGGTCTTGCCCAGCAGCTTTGTGACGTTCATCATCACGTAGAAAGCGCCCTCCGGCTTCAGACAGCTTACGCCGGGGATGCGGTTCATCCGCTCCACCATGTAGTTGCGCCGCTGTTCAAATGCCTTGCGCATGGACTCCACCGTGTCCTGAGGCAGGTACACCGCCGCCATGGATGCGGCCTGCGCCGGGGCAGAGGCGTTGCCGGTGGAGTGGCTGAGGTACTTGGCGATGACAGAGGTAATCCGCTGGTCGGCGGCAATATAGCCGATACGCCAGCCGGTCATGGCATAGCTCTTGGAGACGCCGTTGATGATAATGGTACGCTCCTTGATGTCCTCACCCAGAGCCGCCATGGAGGTAAAGGTGCGCCCGTCGTAGAGCAGACCGTAGTAAATCTCGTCTGCCATGATATACAGATCGTGCTTCACGCACACCGCCGCCAGCGCCTCCAGCTCCTCCCGGCTGTAGAGCATTCCGGTGGGGTTGGAGGGGTTGTTCAGCATCAGCACCTTGCTCTTCTCCGTGACCGCCGCCTCAAGCTTATCCGGGGTGAGCTTGAACTGCTCCGCCTCGGTGGCGGGAATCGTCACGGGGACGCCCCCCACCATCTTCACCATCTCGGTATAGGTGACCCATGCGGGGGTGGGGATAATCACCTCGTCGCCGGGGTTAATCAGCGCCCGGAGAGCCACATAAAGGCAGTGCTTTGCGCCGGAGGAGACGACGATGTTCGCCGGGGCGTACTCCACGCCCATGTCCTCCCTCAGACGGTAGCAGATGGCCTTTCTCAGCTCCAGCGTACCCACGGCGGGGGTATATTTCGTCTGGTCGTTCACAATGCCGGCGATACCGGCATACTTTATATAGTCAGGCGTGGGAAAGTCCGGCTCGCCTGCGGCAAAGCCGATCACGTCAATGCCACGGGACTTCATCTCCTTGTAGAGTGCGTCCAGAGCAAGGGTGGTGGATGCCTGTACATTTGATGCAATGCGGGATAATTCTTTCACGGTGACAACCTCCGATATGTTGTGCTGTGATACAGTATACGACTGAACTTGCAAAAAGGCAAGGGGTATCGGGGAAATACGGCATAAAAATGAATTGAAGGCGGGAATACAATGCAGTTTTTATGGTCTTTCACCGAAACAGGCCGGTGAGTCATGCACAATTGGAGGCATCTTCCTGCAAAACGGAAGTTTGAGCAATCCCCTCTTGTCCCAAGGGCGGGGTTGTGCTATACTCTAATCTGTATGACTGTCCACTCTGGAAGGGGACGGAGAAATCGAAAAGAATCCTGCTCATGCAGGCGGATAAGGGAGTCGATTGTGTGAAAATCGTTGTCTTGGCGGGCGGATTGTCCGGGGAGCGGAATGTGTCGCTGTCCTCCGGCGTCATGGTTGCGGACGCTCTGCGCAAACGGGGGCATGAGGTTGCCCTGACGGATATGTACTTTGGACTGGAAAACTATGAGGGCAGTGCGGAGAGCCTGTTTTCCGCCCCTCTGCCGGAGAGCTGGCGGCGGGTGGGGAGAGAGACGCCTGACCTGAAGGCAGTCCGTGCCAGCCGGAAGCTGGACAGCAAGAGCATTTTCGGCAAGGATGTGCTGAAGCTGTGCGCTATGGCGGACATTGTGTATCTGGCGCTGCACGGGGACTGCGGCGAGAACGGCAGTGTTCAGGCGGCCTTTGACCTGATGGGCATTCCCTATACCGGCTCCGCCTCCTTCCCCAGTGCCATTGCCATGGATAAGGATCTGACAAAGCGGCTGCTGCGGGACACCGGGGTTGCCACGCCGGAGTGGCGCAAGGCGGTGTATACCAAGGCGGATATTCCCGCCCTGAGCGCATCCTGTGCGCTGCCTGTAGTGGTGAAGCCGCTGGACTCCGGCTCCTCCATCGGCGTTGCCATCGCCCGCACACGGGAGGAGCTGTCCTGTGCGCTGACGGACTGCCTGCAATACGGAGGCCGGGTGGTGCTGGAGCAGTACATTCAGGGCAGAGAGATTCAGGTGGGCTATCTGGAGGACAAAGCCCTGCCCTCCATTGAGATTATCCCCAAGCAGGGATTTTACGACTACGCCAACAAATACCAGCCCGGAGCGGCGGAGGAGATCACCCCTGCGCCCATCCCACCGGAGTGGGAGCAGCGGCTGGCGCGGGACACCAAGACGGTGTTTGACACGGTGGGGCTGAGCGTGTACGCAAGGGCGGATTTCATCGTCACCGAGGACGGCACGCCTTGGTTTCTGGAAATCAATACCCTGCCCGGCATGACACCCACCTCACTGGTGCCTCAGGAGGCCGCCGCCGTGGGGATCAGCTATGGAGAGCTGTGCGAGCGGGTGATTCAGGCATCGCTGAAGGCGAGGAGGGGACAAAACTGAGATGGAACCGATCACTGTTGGCGACATTCTGAAGGCCACGGGAGGAATGCTCCTGTTTCCCTTTGACGAGGAGCGGGAAATCTGCTGCGTGGATACAGACAGCAGAGCCATGCACGAAAACTCCCTGTTCGTCCCCCTTGCAGGGGAGCGGTTTGACGGGCATGTCTATCTGGAACAGGCGCTGCGGGACGGTGCGGCAGGCTGCCTGACCCACAAGCCGGTGGAACAGCTTTTGCCGGGCAAGTTCTATATCCGGGTGGAGGACACCATGACGGCGCTGGGCGATCTGGCACGGTTTTACCGCAGCCGCTTTGATATTAAGGTGGTGGGTATCACCGGGAGCGTGGGCAAGACCACTACGAAGGATATGGTGGCCTCCGTGCTGAGCCAGAGATACCGTGTGCTGAAAACGGAGGGGAACTATAACAATAATATCGGCGTGCCCAAGACCATCTTCCGGCTGGACAGCAGCCACGAGATTGCCGTCATCGAGATGGGCATGAACCACATGGGGGAGATTGACTATCTCACCCATATCGCCCAGCCGGATGTGGCGATTATCACCAATGTGGGCGATGCCCACATTGAGAATCTGGGCAGCCGGGAGAATACCCTTCGGGCGAAATCCGAGATTTTCAACGGCGTGCGCCCCGGCGGCGTTGCCGTGCTGAACGGGGACGATACGCTCATCGCCCAATTGGACGGGGTGCTGATCCATCCCATCACATGGTACGGCCAGAGCGAACACTGCCCGTGGAGATGCACGGAAATCTCCGAGGGGGAGGGGGACACCATGCGGATGAAGGCGCAGACCCCTCTTGGCACGCTGGAGGCCACGATTCACTGTCTTGGACGCTACCTGTTCTACCCTGCCCTGAGCGCCGCCGCCGTGGGCGCACAGTTCGGCCTGACGCTGGAGGAGATTACCAGAGGCATTGAGGCATTTGCCCCCACGAAAATGCGTATGGATGTGGTGCGCTGCGCCAACGAGATCACGGTGCTGAACGACACCTACAACGCCAACCCCCAGTCCATGCGGGCGGCGGTGGATGTGCTGGCCAACTACTCCGGCGCAGCCCGGATTGCGGTGCTGGGGGATATGCTGGAGCTGGGCGAGCTGGGGCCGATGCTCCACGAGAGCGTGGGCAAGTTCGTGGGCAAGAGCGGCATAGACTGCCTTGTCACCGTGGGCGAGCTGGGCGCTGCCATTGCCGAGGGTGCCCGCAGCGTGGGCATGAGCGAGGTCTATGACCGTCCCAACAAGGAGGAGGCAAAGGTGGTGCTCTCTCAGGTGGTTCAGCCCGGCTGCGTGGCGCTGTGCAAGGCCAGCCGGGGCATGAGGTTTGAGGAGCTTACCGATTACATCAGACGTATCGCCGGGGAAAAATAACCCTCCGGGGATTGAGAGCTTACTATGATCGACATTACCGTTCAAAACCTGATAAAATCCTTCGAGGTGGGGGATAACCTGCTGGATGGGCTGACCTTTCAGGTGGATGCCGGGGAGCGGGTGGGCATTCTGGGCAAAAACGGCTGCGGAAAGACCACGCTGTTCAAAATCCTCACCGGGGAGTACGACTATGACGAGGGCGTTGTATCCGCCGCACCGGGGAAGAAGCTGGGACTGATCTCCCAGATTCCCGTCTACCCTGACGGTTTCAGCGTAGAGCAGGTGCTGGACACTGCCTTTGCCCGGCTGCACCGGATGGAGGAGGAGCTGGAAAGCCTTGCCGCACGCATGGCGGCAGGGGAGAGCGGCAAGGCGCTTTTGAATCGGTATGACGAGCTGAGCCAGACCTTTCAGGTGGAGGGGGGCTATGATGCGAAGGTTCGTCTGGGCAAGGTGTGCAACGGACTGGAAATCTCCCCGGACATGCGCCAGCGCCCCTTTGAGCTGCTCTCCGGGGGAGAGAAGACCAGAGTGAATCTGGCTCGGCTGATTCTGGAGGATACGGACATCCTGCTGCTGGATGAGCCGACCAACCATCTGGACCTGCGGGCCACGGAGTGGCTGGAGGAGTATCTGGACTCCTTCCGGGGAACGGTGCTGGCCATCTCCCACGACCGGTATTTTCTTGACCGGGTGGTGAAGCGGGTCATCGAGATCGACCGGGGCAGGGCGGTGTTCTACTCCGGGAACTACTCTTTCTATGTGCAGGAGAAGGAGCGTCGGTATCAGGAGCAGCTGAAGCAGTACGAAAAGGAGCAGGCGAAAATCGCCCAGCTCACCGCCACTGCCACGCTGATGCACCAGCACGGCACGGAGAAGCTGCACAAGACCGCCTTTGCCATTGAAAAACGGATTGACCGCCTGCGCTCCACCCAGCGCCCTGTGGCAAGAGAAAAGGCGATGCAGGTGGGCTTCGGAGAGCGGGAGTTTCAGGGAGACTGCCTGTTTACCGTGGAGCGGGTGTCCAAAGCCTTCGCAGAGCGCACCCTCTTTTCCGGCGTGAATCTGGAGGTGCTGGGCGGGGAGCGGATTGCCCTTCTGGGGGACAACGGCACCGGAAAGACCACCTTTTTAAAGCTCCTGCTGGAGCAGGAGACGCCGGACACCGGCCAGATCCGCTTCGGCCCCACGGTCAGGGTGGGGTATCTCCCCCAGATCGTCACCTTTGACCACCCGGAGCGCAGCCTTTTGGACACCCTTTTGTGGGAGGACAACTGCTCCGCACAGGAGGCGAGAGACCGTCTGGGCGCCTTCCGGTTCCGGGGGGAGGACGTGTTCAAGCCGGTGATCGCCCTCTCCGGCGGCGAGCGCTCCCGGCTGAAGCTGTGCCAGCTCATGGCAAAGCGGATCAACCTGCTGATTCTGGACGAGCCCACCAACCATCTGGACATCAGCTCAAGGGAGTGGATTGAACAGGCGGTGGAGGACTACGAGGGGGCGTTGCTGTTTGTCTCCCATGACCGGTACTTTATCAACCGCTTCGCCACCCGGATCTGGTTTCTGGAAAACGCCCGCATCACCGATTTCAGGGGCAACTACGACGACTGGCAGCGGAAAAAGGCACGGGAGGCAGAGCTTCGCAATGTGCCCCGCTTCCAGCCGGAGGCGAAAAAGCCGAAGAAGGAGAAGCCCTCCGGCGGCACCCGGCAGCAGGAAAAGGAGCTGCGGGCGGTGGAGCGGCAGATTCAGAAGCTGGAGGAGGCGGCGGCGCAGATCGAGGCGGAGATGGCAGAGAATGCCGCCGATTACCGGAAGCTGCAGGAGCTGATGCAGCAACAGACGGAGAATGAGCGACAGCTGACGGAGGCGTATGAGCGATGGGAAACCCTGTCCGAAGCGTTGGAAGGCGTATGACGGCGCTGGTACTGCTGGCTGCGTCGGTGCTGCTGGCGCTGGAGGCGCTGGTGGTCTGGGGCGGCGTGACCCGGCTGAAGGGAGAGCCGGATGTGGTGGTTGTGCTGGGGGCGAAGCTCTGGGGAGAGCAGCCCTCTCCCGCCCTGCGAAACCGTTTGGATGCGGCGCTGGACTACCTCCGAGCGCTGCAGGCGCAGGGCTGTATGCCCACGGTGGTGGTCACCGGGGGACAGGGCGAGGACGAGGTGCTCAGCGAGGCGCAGTGTATGGGGGACTATCTGGTTCGAGGCGGCATCGCCCCGGAGCGGATTATCCGGGAGGACAAGTCCACCAACACGGCGGAGAACCTGAAAAACACAAAGGCTGTGCTGCTGCAAAGGGGAATCACCGGGAAAAACGTCACCTTTGTCAGCAACTATTTCCACCTGACACGGGTGCGGATGCTGGCCGCCCGGCTGACGCCGGAGTGGCAGGTGTCCACCCTTGGCTCATCAGTGCCCGACCTCTCCTCCGGGCTGTACTCCTATTGCCGGGAGACGGTGGCGCTGGTGAAATCCTTTCTCTTTGACAGGTAGAGGTTTATGATGCTGGAAAAACTGCGACAACTGGATCAGCGCTACAGCGCCCTGCAGGCAAAGCTCTCCGCACCGGAGACCTACGGCGACCCCGCCGTGGTCTCAAGGCTGAACCGGGAGATAGCGGAGCTGGAGGAGGTGGTCACCGCCTTTCGCACCTATGAGCGGGTGGGACAGGACGTGGAGAGCGCCCGGATGATGCTGGACGACGACGACCCGGAGGTGCGGGAGCTGGCCAGAGAGGAGCTGCAGACAGGCAGGGAACGGCTCAGCCAGCTGGAACAGGAGCTGAGGCTTCTGCTGCTCCCCCGTGACCCCAACGACGGCAGAAGCGTGATCGTGGAGATTCGTGCCGGTGTGGGCGGGGAGGAGGCGGCGCTGTTCGCCCATTCCCTGTACCGGATGTACACCATGTATGCCGACCGCCGCCATTGGAAGTGTCAGCTTGCCAGCCTCAGCGAGACGGAGCTGGGCGGGGTGAAGGAGGTCATCTTCACCATCGACACCCCCGGCGCCTACTCCCGGATGAAGTTTGAAAGCGGCGTCCACCGGGTGCAGCGGGTGCCGGAGACGGAGTCCGGGGGCAGAATCCACACCTCCACCGTCACCGTGGCGGTGCTTCCCGAAGTGGACGAGGTGGAGCTGGAGATTGACCGGAAGGATCTGCGCATCGACACCTTCCGCTCCTCCGGCGCAGGGGGACAGCACATCAACAAGACCTCCTCTGCCATCCGCATCACCCACATCCCCACGGGCACCGTGGTGGAGTGTCAGGATCAGCGCAGCCAGCTTCAGAATAAGGAGCGTGCCATGCAGATTCTCCGCTCCCGGCTGTGGCAGAGCAAGGCGCAGGCGCAGGCGCAGGAGATTACGGAGAACCGCCGTGCGCAGGTGGGCAGCGGAATGCGAAACGAGCGCATCCGAACCTATAACTTCCCCCAGGGACGGGTGACGGATCACCGAATCGGGCTGACCCTGTACCGCATTGACAGCGTGATGGACGGGGACCTGGATGAAATCATAGACGCCCTTGGCTCTGCGGCACAGGCGGAGCTGCTGGCCAAGATGGGACAGAACTGACCGGAAAGGAAGGGTTTGCTTGCAAACCGTGTTATTATCCATCCCACGCCCGGAGGGGCACGAGGAGGAAATTGAACAGGCGGCGGCGCTGATCCGCCGGGGGGAGCTGGTGGCAATCCCCACGGAGACGGTGTACGGGCTGGGGGCGGATGCCCTGAACCCGGAGGCGGTGGCCGCCATCTATGCCGCAAAGGGCAGGCCGTCGGACAATCCCCTGATTATCCACGTCCCCAACGACGTTCGCTGGCTGGAGCGCTTCTGCCTTCAGGTGCCGCCGCTGGCCAGGGAGCTGGCAAGGCGGTTCTGGCCGGGGCCGCTGACCATGATACTGAAGCGCAATCCCATCGTCCCTGACCGCACCACGGGGGGACTGGATACCGTGGGTATCCGCTGTCCCGCCCATGGGGTGACAAGGGCGATTATCGAAAAGGCGGATGTGCCCATTGCCGCCCCCTCTGCCAACACCTCCGGCAGACCCTCCTG
>CAJOOV010000230.1 GCA_905236265.1 uncultured Oscillospiraceae bacterium
GCAGTGGGCGTAGCGGGCAATCTCCGTGTTGCTGCACTGCAGCAAGCGAAACAAATCGCTAATTCTCTCTGAAAGCATAGCGCATACATCCCTTCGTATTTGTCATTCACAAAATAACTCAATGAGGGAATTTGTGAATCTGTGGACATCATACCACCACTTCTGCTAAACTACAAGAGAAAAGTCCTCTTGTTTGCAGGCCAAGCATCGGACACCAAATCAGGAAAAGAGGGAGTGTGTTACCATGAAAAAGTTGAACCGTATCCTTGCAGGAGTGCTTGCTCTGACGCTGGCTGTTTTTCTGTGCGCCTGCTCCGGCGGCGCTGAAAAAACGGCACCCCAGACGGAGACCGGGGAGGAAGCTGTCTCCGATACACAAACCGTGCCTCAGCCCGCCTCCTCTGAGACCCCGGAAGAACCGGAGGCAGTGCCTCCCGCCCCGGCGGAAGAGGTAGATCTGCCCACTGAAGGTGTGTACACGCTCTTTGCCGTGCAGCAGCACGGGCTCCTCGTTGATTCGAACGTCGTGGAGGACAGCTCTGTTTTGACGCTGGAGGAGAATGGAGGCGGCAGCCTGACCATGGAATCCCCTGATACAAACCAGACTCTGACGCTCACTGCATGGGCGGTGGAGAATGAAGCGCTGACCCTCAGCTTGGAGGATGGGAGCACTGCCTCCGGCAGGCTGGGCAACGGAGTGATAGAGCTGGACATCTTCGGCACCGGTGATCTAATCCTCTACTACGCCATGGATGGGGCGAATCTCTCCGGCTATCAGGTGCTGGGCAGCGAGGAATACCAGCAGGCATTTGACGCAGCCCACGATTCCCGGCTTTACGCCCTCTGGAAGAGTATGGACACAGAGAAGGGCGTACACCTGCGCTATCGGGTGAAGCTGGAGTCTATTGATATTCCCCAGGACTTTGATGTTCACGGAAAGGGCGGCGCTGCTTACTCCCTGAGAACCACGGAGGTGTCCGGTCAGGTCATCCATGCGGCGACCTTCTATCAGGACGGCACTGCCTACAATCTTGAGCCGGATGAAAAGACCGGGCGGATAGTCACCACTACTACTATGGAGGCAGTGGTGAAAAATGCGATTATCACCGATACGCTGTACAGATCCATAGCCACCCGCTCTCAGGAATGGGAATACACGCAGGAGGAGCGGGAGATGGACGGGGAAACCTACTCTGTGGAGGTGTACCCCGGCAGCGAGTATCAGGGGGAGACAGCGTTCTACTATGACGGAGACGGGAATCTGAAATACTGCGTAGAGGGCGCTTCTCCGGCAGTGGCAGATTATGGCGAGACCACCTATACCATCGAAGGAATTGACGACAGCGTGGATGAGACCCTCTTTGATCTCTCCGGCTATGACATTGAGAATCCGTGACAGGGTTAGCGCAAATCAGGAACGGATAACGGTATGGAAAAAGAAGGCTCTCCATCATGGACTGGTGGAGAGCCTTTTTTGCTGCTGATTATTCATTCCGGTCATTCTGTCTGTAATACTGCTCCAGCTTTTCCCTGCATCCCAGAAAAACCGCCTTCATATTGGGGTCGAACTGCGTTCCCATACACTCGCACATGATAGAGGCGCTCTTCTCAAAGCTCATAGGCTCCTTGTAGCACCGTTTGCTCACCAGAGCGTCATACACATCCGCCACAGCCATAATCCTTGCCTCCAGCGGAATCATGGTGCCCACCAGCCCCTCAGGATACCCTCTGCCGTCCCAGCGCTCATGGTGGTAGCGTGCGACGTGGTAGGCCACATTGACAAAGCGCTCCTCCTCCACGCCGTCCAGCAGGATGCGAACCATCTCGCCGCTCTTCACGGAATGGGTTCGCATAATGGCAAACTCCTCGTCTGTCAGCCGTCCGGGCTTATTGAGAATATTGGAGTCAATGGTGATCTTGCCCAGATCATGGGTGGGTGCCGCTCTCACTACGTCCTCCGCCATCTGCCTGCTGATGGGGATATTCCCCTGACGGATGATTTCGTCCACCAGAATATGGATAATATCGCTGGTACGCTTCACATGCCCGCCGGTATTGTTGTCCCGGTTTTCGATCATGTCCGCCATGCCCAGCACGATTTTCCGCTGCATTTCCCTGATATTATCGGTCTTGGCCTTGACCTCTGCATTCAGAATCTCGTTGTAGCTGGCGATGATGTCATAGGCCCGCTGTTCCTCTGTTGCGTCACGGATGGCCAGCAGATAGCCCTGCCGCTTTCCGCTCTCCCGGATGGAGAAATAGGTGATGTCACACACGCAGGTTTTCTCACCTGCCCGGAACCTTGCCGAAGAGGTACCGTCCGCCTCAAAAGCCCGGATTAGCTTGCACAGCGCCCTGCCTGCGGTGTCCTTTTCGGGCAGAGTCTGGTTCACCTGCTGGTTTTTCAGAAAAGGCAGGAACTCCAGACTCTTTTCGTTGCAGCAGTAAAACTGCATCTCCCGTCCAACGGCCACATAGCCCCTTGTGCCGTTGTGCTCATGCTGTTCGGCAATGAGGAAGGAGATGTCGTGCAGGTGCGCCTTATCATAGCGAAGGGCAATCACCAGATCTCCCAGCGTGTAGAGGACGGGGAGCAGGGAGAAGGGGGCGGCAAGCCTGCGCTCCAGATAGTAGAGCAGTAGCGCACCCAGAGGAAGGGAGAGGCTGATGACAAGGTTCCGTCCGGAATAGGAGCCTTTCTTTCGCAGGATGATAAGGACGATGAGAAACAGACAGACCAGAAGACCCAGAAGATAGTAGGCGTGCAGGAGCTTCAGCGGCCCATTGGCGGTTTGTACGCTTGTGCCCATGCCGGTCTCCACCACGGTAACGGACTGATAGTAGAGATCGTTTCTCACACAAAGACATACCACCGCCAGCTGGATGCCTGCCAGACCGTAGCCGATGATTTTACCCCATGAGCTGATGCCGATGCCCAGCGTATGCAGCAGGGAGAACAGCACTGCCGTAATCATCACGGTGCTGTCCAGATAGACAAAGCAGTTCAGAAACGCAGCAGCCTCCGTGGTAGTCACCTGACTCTGCAGCCAGTAGGCCATGACGATCACCGAGATCAGAACCATGATCGTCCAGTGATACATATCAATGTTGTTATAGTTTTTCTGTGCCATGCTGATGGCTGCGACTGCGCACAGCAGCAGGCAGATGCCATATAGGATCGTAAACATTCAGACACCTTTTTCTGTTCCGGAGCCGCCCTGAAGGGGGCATATATTGTTCAGCGGACAGCGGAGAAGTCAATCTGACCGATGAGCGTGCTCCCGGCGGTCTCCAGATCAAGCTCGAAGTAGAACTCGCTGCCCTCGCCCGGTACGCTGATGAGCTGCAGGCCGGAGCCCATCAGCCCCAGCACATCGTTCACCAGATTCAGTCCCAGGCCGGCGCCCTCCATCTCATGTCCGCCGTTTTTGCCGGCGCTGAGCCAGTGCTGCGTCATCTCCCTGCACTGCGCCTGCTCAATTCCCACGCCGGTATCCCTGACGGAGATAAGCAGGTGCTCATGGCCGTCTGCGGCCTTGCCAAAGACAGAGAGCTTTATGGTGCCGCTCTGGGTAAAGCGGGCGGCGTTGGAGAGGAGGTAGTCCAGAATCTGCCGGAGCTTTGCCCGGTCGCCCTGCAGACAATCCACAATAGCAGGGGACACGTCCGTGATGAGGTCAACCGGCCTGCCTGCCAGTGCGTCAGAGGCGGAGCGGTAGACCTCCAAAAGCAGCTCCTTCATGGAAAACGCCTCGGCGTGAATCTCCGTCAGTCCCCCGGCGAATCTGGACGCATCCAGCATCTTGTGAATCAGCGTGAGCAGGCGCTCGCCCTCCTGCGTGATCTCCCCGGCGTATCCTCTCACCGGGGCTTCGCTGCTCTGTCTGGAAATCTTTTCCGTGAGGGCAAGAATGGTGTGCAGCGGCACGCTGATGTCGTGGTACATGCTGTTGAAAACGCTGTTTTTTACGCTGCGCTCCATCTCACTGCGGGTGATGCGCTCCTCAATGCGGGACATTTCCAGCTTTTCGTCATTGATGTTCTGGATGGTGAAAAGCACCCGCTGCAGGGGCTGTCCTTCCTCACGATCCATGGCAAAGAATCTGGCCTGACACCAGCCTTGCTCCCTGCTGATATACTCACAGGCGATGCTCTCCCTGTCCATCCGCTCCTGCAGGGTAGAGAGGTTGGCGAAGTCCTGCATCAGCCGGGTGTAGGAATCGGAGGCATCCTGCCGGAACAAACGCAAAAGCTGCTCCCCTGCGCCGGAGGTGTCTGCCTGCGCTCTCTCTGTCTCTTTGTCCGTGTAAACCGGAACCAATTCGTCGTTGAGCCAAATTGATTGACATTTCACGGTATTATGCTAGAATGAAGAGGAAAAGCGACAGGCAGAATCATCTTTGACAGAGGAAACGAAACTATGTTTGAGCTGAAAAAAACACAGGGCAGGGCGAGAAGGGGAGCGTTCACCACTGCCCACGGCACGGTGCAGACCCCTGTTTTTATGAACGTGGGCACGCAGGGAGCCATCAAGGGTGCGCTGGATGCCGGAGACCTGAAGGCTCTGGACTGCCAGATTGAGCTTTCCAACACCTACCATCTCCACGTCCGCCCCGGCGACGAGCTGGTGCGGGATCTGGGCGGCCTGCACCGGTTTATGAACTGGGACGGTCCCATTCTCACAGACAGCGGCGGCTTTCAGGTCTTTTCCCTGGCAAAACGAAAGGACATCAGGGAGGAGGGCGTGACCTTCCACTCCCATGTGGACGGGCGCTATATCTTTATGGGGCCGGAGGA
>CAJOOV010000231.1 GCA_905236265.1 uncultured Oscillospiraceae bacterium
ATAAAATGAGCGTAGCGCGCTTGGGCTGCGAGAATATCCCGCACCTCCGTATCGGTGAGCAGAAGGTCGCCCTTCACCGGCTTTCTGTCGTTGCCCTCGCCGGAAATGCGGGAGAGCACATAGACGGCGGTATCCCCCTCCCCTTCCATGGGAATCTCATACTCCGGCTCCGGCATGACAGCGCCCATGCCGTACATGACGGCCAGCGCATGGTGCTCTCTCGCCTCCCGCTTGATCTGGGCGATGAACGCCTCCTTCGCCTCCTCCCGGACGGTCTCATAGGCGTTCATCCACTGCTTTGTGGTGACGCTGAAGCCCGCCCGTTCCAGCCCCTGCTCCACGGTCACATAGAAGCGGCTGTTCACGTCCCCGGAGCCGGTGCCGCCCTTAATGGTGTTCCGGGCACCGCTGCCGTAGAGGGCCACCTGACCCGGCTGGGAGAGGGGGAAATCCCCCTTCCGCTTCAGCATGACCATACACTCCGGCGCAAGCTCTCTCAGCCGCTGCATGTGCTCCTTTTCGTATTCATACATTGGTTTCGCCCCTTTTCCCAAAATGATTTTACCGTTTCTATCATAATCCGGCGCTCTGTCCCTGTCAATTGTCATTTCCCATGCGCCGTGCCAGTGCGCTCCAGCGCTGCTTCAGGTTCTCCATCAGCTCCGTGTGGTCATGGGAGCGCAGGCCGGGGAACGCCTCCAGCATACGTCTGGCGCTCAGGACATTCCGGGAGAGCAGGCGCTCGTAAATGCTGTCCGCACGCTGCTGCAGCTCTGCCCGCTTCTGCTCCATCTCCCGGCGGTAGGCAGTGTAGCGCTCGTTCACGCTCTCCATCAGCTCCGCCCTGCCAAGGGCGGCCTGCACCTGACCTTCTCCCACCTTCCGGGCGGTTTTCAGGGTCGTGCCGCCGATCACCTCTGTGAGTTTGTCACTGACGGCGCGCAGCCTGCCCTGCACCTCCTCCAGCTCCTCCAGATACCGTCTCATTCTGGTGAGCATGACCACGGTAAGCACCAGATCCGTGAGGAAAACGGCGTATACCACCCCCAGCAGAATCATTCCGGGGAGCAGGGGGATACGGGCGACGATCTGGTCTCTCACCCACGGGTGGATCTCGTCAGCGGCGACCAGAATCGCCAGCCCCCAGATCAGGGAGAACTCCAGACAGATATACCCCCGGAAATGAAAGGGCTTTTGGGAGTAGTCCCACCAGCGGGTGTGAAACAGCCTGTCCAGCGCCCAGCCCCCTGCCAGCTCCACAAGGGTGGCCAGAAGCGTGCCCAGCAGAAACAGCAGAGGCAGGTTTTCCTGCGCTCCCCCGGAGGCATACTGTCCCAGAAGGCACAGCACCCCCACCATGCCCACGCCGTAAATGGGGCAGATTGGGCCGTTGAGAAAGCCCCGGTTCACCACCAGACCCTGACTCACCGCCTGATAGACCACCTCAAGAACCCAGCCCAGAAAGCCGTAAATCACAAAAAACCAGAGATATTGATACAATGTCCCGCTGAACACCATGCAGCTTTTCATCCTTTCCCTGAACCGGCGCAAGGCAGGTTCCTATTCCTCCCTATTGTACTCCCTTCCCCTCCTCCCGTCCAGAGCTTGGGAGACTTGCCCTTGTGTTTTTTATGCCTTCATGGTAGAATATGAAAAATACGCTTTCAAAGACAGTTTATGGGAGGGAATACTATGCTGCTGAACAATCAAATCCTCATCGGCAAGGGGGATGTGCCTGTCTTTCTCCGTCCGGAGATGGCCAACCGCCACGGGCTCATCGCCGGAGCCACGGGCACGGGAAAGACGGTGACGCTGAAGGTGTTGGCGGAGGGCTTTTCCGATCTGGGCGTTCCGGTGTTTCTTGCGGACATCAAGGGGGATGTCAGCTCTCTCGCCCTTGCAGGCACGCCGGGGGAGAAAATCTCCCAGCGCCTCGCCCAGTGCGGCATTGAGGAGCAGGACTTCCGTTTTCAGGGCTATCCCGTCCGCTTCTGGGACGTGTTTGGTACAGGGGGCATTCCCGTGCGTGCCACGATTACCGACGTTGGCCCCATGCTCCTCAGCCGTCTGCTGGGCCTCTCCCCGGCGCAGGAGGGCATTTTGAATATCGTCTTCCGTGCCGCAGACGACAACGGCTGGGAGCTGATTGACCTGAAGGATCTCCGGGCTATGCTGGTCTGGGTGGCAGAGCACCGGAAGGAGCTGACCCTGAGCTATGGCAATGTGTCCTCCCAGAGCGTGGGAGCCATCCAGAGGGCGCTGCTGGCGCTGGAGGGCGAGGGCGGCGAGCTGTTTTTCGGTGAGCCTGCCCTGAATATCGGCGACTGGTTCAGCGCAGGCAAGGACGGACGGGGAACGGTAAACCTGCTCAACTGCGTGGAGCTGGCGCACAAGCCTCTGCTCTATGCCACCTTCCTGCTGTGGATGCTCAGCGAGCTGTATGAAAACCTCCCGGAGGTGGGGGATCTGGCAAAGCCCAAGCTGGTCTTTTTCTTCGACGAGGCGCACATGCTCTTTGACGATGCGCCCAAGGCGCTGCTGGACAAGATCGTGCAGGTGGTGAAGCTGGTGCGCAGCAAGGGCGTGGGGATTTTCTTCATCACCCAAAGCCCTTCCGACATCCCCAATGAGGTGCTTGCCCAGCTCAACAACCGCATCCAGCACGCCCTTCGTGCCTACACCCCTGCTGAACAGAAGGCCGTGCGTGTCGCCGCCCAGAGTTTCCGGGCGAATCCCGCCTTCAAGACGGAGGATGCCATCAGCAGCATGGGAACCGGCGTGGCGCTGGTGTCCACACTGGACGAAAACGGCGTGCCCACCCCGGTGGAGCAGGCGACCATCTGCCCGCCCCAGTCCGGCTTTACCCCGGTGGAGGAGAACGCCGTGGCTATGCTGGTGGCAAGAGACCCCCTCTATGCCACCTATAAAGACGCTGTGGACAATGTCTCCGCCTATGAGGAGTTGACCGGGCTTGCTGAAGAGCAGGCACGGCAGGCAGAAGAGGAGGCCGCCGCCCTGCAGGAGGAGCGGGAGCGTGCCGCTGCGGAAAAGCAGGCTCAGCGGCAGGCGGCGAAGGAGGCCAAGGAGAAGGCAAAGCCCTCTCAGGTGGAAAAGAGCCTGAAAAAGGCGGGGCGCAGCGCCGCAAGAACCGTGGGCAGAGATTTGGGGCGTTCCGTGACCCGCGGCGTGCTGGGCACCAGCAGAACCAAGTCCAGAGCGGGCAAGGCGGCCAGCAGCTTCACCAGCAGCCTGTTCAGCGACCTGTTCAGCAGCTTTATCAAGTGAGCGCTCTGCTGCGCTGACGAAGGGAAAACAGAGAAAACAAGAGTGCGTATTTTCAACGTCCGGCGCTGAAAATACGCACTTCTTTTTCTCAGGCAGGGGCTCTCCCGCACTCCTTCAGTCACTTCGTGACAGCGCCGCTGTAGGGGCGCACGGCGTGCGCCCGGTCACTCCCCCAGTCACTTCGTGACAGCCTTTCGCAGATGGGCTGAAAAGGGTCGGGCAAAGGGGGGACTCCCCCGGTCTGCCTGGGGGGAGGGTTCACGTCTCCCCTGTCTCTGTCTCCTCGGGGGTGGCAGGCTCAAAGACCCAGAGGTTTCTGATCTGGTTTTCGATCTCTGACCACTTCCACACGGCGGCGCTGTTGGCGGGGCTGTTGGGGTCACGGATGAGCAAGCCCTCCTCCGTGTGCCCATAGACCACGATAAAGTGTCCGTTATCCGTGAAGATACCCTTCCCCATGGCAAGAATCACCGGCTTGCCCTCCTCTACGGCGGCAATCACCTTGTTCTCGTCCAGCGGCAGCTCCTTGCTGGTCAGGCCGAAATTGATACACGCCTGACTCATCAGCGTCCACGCAGAGCCGGAGCCAGCAGTATAGTACCCGTTCTCGGCGGCAAAATTGGCAACGCTGAGAGGGTCGTTGTCGTGATAGCCAGTCAGGTAGATGGACACCATAGACAGGCAGGTAGGGCCGCAGCCGGAATAGCCCACCATGCCCTCTCCGTAGGGATAGTAGCCCCAGCGGCTGTCCCACTGGATCAGCTCCGGGATGACCCCCTGCTCCACCTCGCCGGACAGGTCGATCTCCTGTTTGATGCCCGTGGCAGTGTAATCCAAATAGCCCGCCGCAAAGGGCATTGCCTCCGGGAAACGGGTGACAAAGGTGAGAATCTCCTCTGGATAAAGATCCGGATAAAGCTCCATATTGCGCAGCACATAGGCAGCCTCCGGGTGCTCATCCAGCGCCTGATACAAGGTGCCTGCATACCCCTCGTCATCGGCGTACTGCTCCAGCGAGGCCGCCTGCGGCTCCTGTACGCTCTCCGGCTCAGTCTCCTGCTCACTCTCCCCCTCCGTCTGGGCGGAGGCTTCGGCTTGCGTTGTAGTGGTGATAGTCTGCCCCTGCGGCTCCTCCCCGCCGGGATGGAGGGTTCGGATACCTGTAAAAATCCCGCTTACACCTGTGCAGAGCAGGAAAAGAAAGGCGATGAGAAACATCCCCCGCTCGGCGCCCGACCACGGGCTTCTCCGCACCCGGCGCCTGCGCTGCACTGTAGCTGCTGCCATATAACTCACTTCCTCCGCCGTGTCGGGATTTTCCCGCTCTTCACGGCCATTTCTATGAGATTATACCATTTATTCCCCCGCCTGTACAGAGTGAAATTGACCTTATTGCCCCCGAAAGGACGGCTTTTGAGGAAAAACACCCCTCCCGGCAAGGCCAACGTCAGGAAGGTGATAACGTTGGGCAAGTCAGGAGGGGTGGTCAATGTCATTTATTTTGTGCCGAAGATACGGTCGCCTGCGTCGCCCAAACCGGGGACGATATAGCCGTGCTCGTTCAGCTTCTCGTCAACAGCGGCGACGTAGATGCCCACGTCGGGATGCTCCCGCTGCATCAGCTCAATGCCCTCGGGGGCAGCGAGAATGTTCATCATCTTGATGTTCTTGCAGCCGTAGCCCTTCATCATCTCCACTGCGGCGCTGGCAGAGCCGCCGGTGGCCAGCATGGGGTCTACAATGATGACCTCCCGCTCGGAAATATCAGGGGGCATCTTGCAGTAGTAGGTGACGGGGGCAAGGGTCTCCGGGTCACGATAGAGTCCGATGTGTCCCACCTTGGCGGAGGGCAGCATGGAGAGCATTCCGTCCACCATGCCCAGACCGGCGCGGAGAATGGGCACGATCGCAACCTTCTTCCCTGCCAGCGTCTTGCAGTGGGCGATGCCCACAGGCGTCTCAACCTCAATGTCACGGGTGGGCATGTCACGGGTCGCCTCGTAGCACATCAGAGCGGCCAGCTCCCCGATGACGCTGCGAAACTCTCTTGTTCCGGTGTTCTTATCCCGGATAATCGCCAGCTTGTGATGAATCAGCGGATGATTAAAGATATGGACATTCTCGGACATAGTAATACCTCCTGTTTAACAATTCTGCTCCTGTTTTTGCCGCTCAAGGCGCTCCCGCTCCGCCTGAGAGAGGCGGATATAATGGGCGGAGAGCTCCTGTGCGCTGCACAGACCGCCCCTGCGGCTCTGCTCCAGAGCGGCACGGGCAACACCCCATGCGGACTGGAAGCGCAGGTGGGGAGGCGCCAGCCGGACAGGGCATTGTACACCTTCCCCGTAATTATAACACAAACCCGCCCCATCGCCAATGATTATTTGCTCGGTTTTTCCGTCAATTTCCTGAAACAGGTCGGCAAGGGAGATGGCACGATCCTCGCAAAGACGGGTCAGGGTGGTGCCGTCGGAGAAAAAGCGGGCATTATACACCTGTCCCCTTCTGGCATCCATGGCGCAGAGGATCTCCCCTCCCATGTGGGCGGCCTGCCATGCCATGGCCTCCAGCGTGGACACCCCGCAGCAGGGCTTTCCGGTGCTCCATGCCAGCCCCTTGGCGGTGGACAGCCCGATGCGCAGCCCGGTAAAGGAGCCGGGGCCTGCTGCGCAGGCGATTACGTCCACCTGCTCCAGCGCAGCGCCGCAGTGCTTCAGCATCTGCTCACACATGGGGAGAATCGTCTGGGAATGGGTCAGGCCGCTGTTCTGGTAGCTCTGGGCAATCAGTGTCTCGTCCTGCGTCAGGCAGACAGACGCCGCCTTTGCGCTGGTCTCAATGGCAAGTATCATCAAAGCCCCTTCACCCCCGTGATTGTGATTATCCGCTGCGTGTCCGACGCACCCCGGCGCAAATCCACCCGCACCGTGTGCTCATCCCACAGCTCCTGCGCCCGCTCGCTCCATTCCACGGCGCACACGCCGCCCCGGCGGATATAGTCCTCCCAGCCGATGTCGTACAGGTCATCCCCGCACTCCAGCCGGTATAGGTCAAAGTGAAAC
>CAJOOV010000232.1 GCA_905236265.1 uncultured Oscillospiraceae bacterium
CAGTCCCAGAGAGTGGCCGAAGCCGTGGCCGAAGTATTCCCCGTATCCGGCGCTGCGGATGACAGCATGGGCGGCCTCGTGTACCTCTGCACCGATCACCCCGGCATGGGCGGCGGCGATGCCCGCAAGCTGCGCCTGGGCCACGGTGTGATAGACCCGCTCCATCTCCTCCTCCGGCTCTCCCACCGCCACGGTGCGGGTCATGTCCGAGCAATAGCCGCCGTAGATGCAGCCGAAGTCCATGGTCACAAACTCTCCCCGGCGCAGCTTCCGCTCTCCCGGCACCGCATGGGGCATGGAGCCGTTGGGGCCGGAGGCCACAATGGGGTCAAAGGAGTTTTTGGATGCGCCGAACTTCATGTGGTAGTAGGTAATCAGCGCCGCAATCTCCTGCTCCGTGACCCCCTCCTTCACATGGTTCAAAATCTCCTGAAAGGTGCGGTCGGTGATGGCCTGCGCCTGCTCCATGAGGGCAAGCTCCTCCTCGTCCTTGGCGGCACGCAGGGAGGTCATCAGCCGCCCTGCGGGGCACAGCTCCACCTTCGTCCCCAGCGCCTTGCGCCATGCGGAAAACTGCTGCACGCTGAGATAGCTCTCCTCAAAGCCGATGCGCCTGAGTCCCTGTGCGGCGATCTCCTCTGCGGCAAGGGTCATATGGTGCCGCTGGCCGGAGATCATCTCCACGCTGCACCCGCTGACCTGACGCTGCGCCGCCTCGATATAGCGGGAGTCGGTGTAGTAGCAGCATTTATCGCCGCTGACCAGCACCACGCCCTCCCCCCGGAAGCCCACGGCATACGCCTCTCCCGGCTCGCTGGTGACCAGCATGGCGTCCAAATCATATTCCTTCAGCTTTTCCTGAATCTGTCTCAGATGGTTCATGGTTTCCCCTTCCTTGTCTGTCAGAGTCCTTATGATTCCAGTCCCTCCCCGTGGGGGCAGAGGCTGCGAAAGGGCGTCTCCACGCCGTAGCGCAGGCGGCGAAAGACCGTGTCCAGCGCAATGGGCCGGGTGAGCACCGACGTGATGCCCATACGGTTGGCGCCCCAGATGTCGGTAAAGATCTGGTCTCCCACCATCAGCGCCTGCCGGGGCGAACACCCGGTGCGCTCCAGCGCAGTGCGAAATCCCCCGCTCCCCGGCTTTCCCGCATGGCTGACAAAGTCCGCCCGGAATGCCTCAGCAAAGCGGCGGGAGCGGTGGGGCTTTCTCCCGTTGGAGAGGATAAAGACTGTGATTCCCGCCTCATTGAGCCGGCGTTTCCATTCCATCAGCGCCTGATCCGGCTCCTTCTGGCGGTAGCGGGCAAGGGTATTGTCCAAATCTGCCAGCACCAGCTTCTTCCCAAGGCGCTTCACCGCCTCCGGCGTCAGCTCGTAGATGCTGCTCACCCGGTAATCCGGAATGAGAGGTAAGCTCATGTTCTTTCCTCCCCTGTCAGGGCATAGAGTGAAAGGTACGCTGCGAATGGTTACAAAGCAGTATAACACACTTCATTTTTTGTAACAAGAGGTGATCTGTGGGAATGCAGTCTTTCAACGCCTTTTACTGTATCGTCTCCCCGCCTGAGCTGGCGCAGGTGCGCAGCTATCCCGTTGTCCCCTGTCTGTACGCCTATCAGGTGCAGGCAGGGGCACGGCTGCACCGCTCCTGCGGCCCCACCCCGGTGCGGGGCGGGCTTCTGGCAGTGACCCTCTCCCCCGGTGCGGAGGAGGGGGCATGGGAGCCCTTTTGCCGTCAGTGTGTGCTGGAATGCCGCAGCCGGGGGGCATCGGGTATGCTGGCGGACTGGGACCGCTTCAGCCGCAGCGCCTTCCGCTTCACCCGTGCCCTTGGGCAGCAGCTGGAGCGCTCAGGGCTGTCCCTTCTGGTGCCGGAGGCCTATGCCGGGGTCACTGCCAAGGCAGGGGTGCTGATCTCCTCCGCCCTGTCCGGGGGCAGTCTGGAGGTGCGCCTCACCGAGGCGCTGGAGCGCTACGGGGCGGAGCGTGTGGTGCTGGCATTGGAGCGCATGAGCGACGACTTCACCCTCCCCGCCCCTGCCGGGCGGGGGCGCAGGCTGACCCCCCAGCAGCTCTCCCTGCTGCGTCAGCGCCGTCCGGGCATCTACTGGTCAGGGGATCTGTGCGCCCGCTACTTCACCTATAGGGACAGGGACGGGGTGCATTTCGTCCTCTTTGACGACGAGACCGCCCTGCGGAAAAAGCTGGAGCTGGCACGGCGGCTGGGGGTGCAGCGCTCGGCGGCGGCATGGGCGGAGATCTCCGACTGCGCCGGGGCGCTGCTGCAATAGGGACAGAAAGCGCAAAGGGTTCGCCCTGCCTGTCGGACGAACCCCTGTTTCTGCGCTTATACGATTCTCACCCGGATGATGGGCGGCATCTCATAGAGCTTTGCGCGCACATCCTCCCCGATGGCGGTGTCCAGATCCACCATCGTGTAGGCATATTCCCCTCTGGATTTGTTGGTCATGTTCTCCACGTTAATGCCCTGTCTGGCAAAGATGTCCATAATGCCTGCCAGCACGGAGTGGACATTCCGGTGGAACACGCACAGCCGGCACACCCCGGAGCGGGACATGGACACGCTGGGCAGGTTCACGGCGTTTTTGACATTGCCGTTTTCCAGATAGTCCCGCAGCTCCCTTGCGGCCATGACGGCGCAGTTCTCCTCGCTCTCCGGGGTGGAAGCGCCCAGATGGGGGGTGCAGATCACGTTTTTCGTCATGGCCAGACGGTTGTTGGGGAAGTCGGTGATATACCGTGCCACCTTGCCGCTCTCCAGCCCGGCAATCACAGCGTCGTCGTTCACCAGACCGCCTCTGGCAAAATTCAGGATGCGCACGCCCTCCTTCATCTGCTCAATGGCCTCGGCATTGATGGTGTCCGCAGTGTCCTTGTTGTAGGGGACATGGATGGTGATATAGTCCGATGTGCGGAACAGGTCCTCCAGCCGGGTGGTGTGGCGCACATGGGTGTCCAGCAGCAGGGCGGTATCCACGGTGAGGAAGGGGTCAAAGCCGATGACCTTCATGCCCAGAGAGATGGCGGAGTTTGCCACCTTTGCGCCGATGGCGCCAAGGCCGATCACGCCCAGCGTCTTGTTCTGGATCTCCGGGCCGATAAAGGCGCTCTTGCCCCGCTCTACCACGGCGGCCACGTCGGTGCCCTCCAGCACCCGGTTTCTCACCCACTGGCTGCCGCCGAAGATGTCTCTGGAGGAGTACAGCAGCGCCGCCAGCACCAGCTCCTTCACGGCGTTGGCATTGGCTCCCGGCGTATTGAACACCACAATGCCGTTTTCGCTGCAGCGCTCGATGGGGATATTGTTCACGCCTGCGCCGGCACGGGCAATCGCCCGCAGCTCAGGGGGGAACTGTGTGTCGTGCAGGACGGCGGAGCGAACCAGCATACCCTCGTAATGCTCAAACTCATCCGCCACCTGATAGCGCTCCACAGGCAGCTCTGCCAGCCCCGCCGGGGCAATTTTGTTCATCGTTCTGATGCGATACATAACTATATCTCCTCTCCCATGAGAAACGGGCTTTTTTCACAGCTCATATTATAGCAATCCGCCTTTTTCTTTTCAATGAATTACATTCCTAAACAATTCCGCTCCCTTCCGGGTGTTCCTGTCACTTTTGCTCATAAAAATGCCGCAGGGACAAGTCTTTCTTGAAAGCAGGGGAGCGTTGTGGTATGCTGATGGAAAGCAGCTCATCTATTCTATGAACGAAGGAGAGTGATGTATCATGAAGCCAGTGATCGTCATCGGACATAAAAACCCGGACACCGACTCCATCTGCTCCGCCATCAGCTACGCCTACCTGAAGCGCACCCTCACCGGGGAGGAGTATATCCCCTCCCGTGCCGGGCATGTGAACCCGGAGACCCAGTATGTGCTGGACAAGTTCGGCGTGGAGAAGCCCCAGTATGTGGCCTCTCTGGAGCCGAGGCTGCATGACATCCAATACCGTCAGGTCAGCGGCATCTCCTCCCACCTGTCCCTGAAGCGGGCATGGGAATACATGCGGGACAACAATATCACCACCCTGCCTGTGCTGAACCATCACAATCAGCTCAAGGGCATTGTCACCCTTGGCGACATTGCCCGGTTCTATATGGAGGATCAGGGGGCGGACGCTCTGGCGGACGCCGGAACCAGCTACCGGAACATTGTGGATTCCCTGAACGGCGAGCTGGTGGTGGGCGACCCGGACGGCCACTTCACTCAGGGCAAGGTGATCGTCGCCGCCGCCAATCCCGATGTGATGGAGGACTATATCAGCGAACACGACATGGTGATTCTGGGCAACCGCTACGAAAGCCAGCTCTGCTCCATTGAGATGAAGGCGGGCTGCATCGTGGTATGTCTCGGCTCCAAGGTCTCCCGCACCATCCAGAAGCTGGCCGGAGAGGCGGGCTGCACCGTTGTCGCCTCCCCGCTGGACACCTACGCCTGCTCCAAGCTCATCAATCAGGCGGTTCCGGTGCGCCATGTGATGAAGACCAAAGGCCTGATTACCTTCCGCCACGACGATCTGGTGTCTGACGTGCGCTCCTCCGTGTCCAAGCTGCGTATCCGCTACTTCCCCATGCTGGACAGCGCCGGGAACTATATGGGCATGTTCTCCCAGCGCAACCTGCTGGATATGGAGCGGCAGAAGGTGATTCTGGTGGACCACAATGAGAAGGATCAGGCGGTGGACGGCATCCGCTCCGCCGACGTGATCGAGGTCATCGACCACCACCGCATCGACGCCGTGGAGACTGCCAACCCCATCTACTTCCGCAACATGCCTCTGGGCTGCACCGCTACCATCATCACCATGATGTACCGGGAGAACAACGTGGAGATTCCCCCGGTGATTGCGGGGCTGCTCTGCTCCGCCATTCTCTCCGACACGCTGATGTTCCGCTCCCCCACCTGCACCGTCATTGACCAGCAGACCGCTCAGGAGCTGGCAAAGATTGCGGGCATCGACATTGTGGAACATGCCACTGCCATGTTCAACGCAGGCTCCAAGCTGGGGGACAAGACCCCGGACGAGATCTTCCACACGGACTACAAGCGCTTCACCGCCGAGGACAAGACCCTTGCCGTGGCGCAGGTCACCAGCGTCAGCCAGAGTGAGCTTGACCGGCTGAAGGAGGAGATGGTGCCCTATCTGAAGCAGCTTCTGCCCACCAGCGGACTGGATATGCTCTTTCTGATGCTCACCAATATCATCGGAGAGACCACGGAGCTGCTCTATGTGGGGCAGGGGGCAAAGGACTATGTGGAGGCCGCCTTCCACCGGGAGGCGGGAGAGAACAGCGTCTTCCTCCCCGGCGTGGTCAGCCGGAAAAAGCAGCTCATGACCCCGCTGCTGGGTGCCATGGAGGCAGGGGAATAAGGATGCCGCCATAAAAGGGGCTGTCTCACAAAGGGAAACATGCACAGATCACCCTCTCAGTCAGCTTCGCTGACAGCTCTCCCAGAGGGAGAGCCAGAAAAAGAATGCGTATTTTCAACGTAAAGCGCCGAAAATACGCATTTCTTCTTGCCTCCCCCTTTGGGGGAGGTGTCTGCCCAAAGGGCAGACGGAGAGGGATTGATGCAATCCCTCTCTCAGGAGACAGCACCTTTTCTTTGCCCGCAGTTTCTCAGGCACCGCCGCTTTTCCCTGCGCCCTACACCTCTCCCTGCTGGGCGAGCTGGCGGTCAAAGTGGGCATTGATCTGGTCGGAGAACTCCTGTGCGGCATTGTAGCCCATCTTCCGGGTACGGTTGTTCATGGCCGCCACCTCGATGATGACCGCAAGGTTCCGCCCCGGCTTGACCGGGATGGTCACAAGGGGCAGATCCACCCCCAGAATGTTCATAAACCTGCTGTCCAGCCCCAGACGGTCATAGATCATGCCGTCCCGCCACTGCTCCATATTCACCACCATGTCGATCTGCTGGTTATCCTTCACCGCCGACATGCCGAACAGCCGCCGCACGTCAATGATGCCGATGCCCCGCAGCTCCACATAATAGCGAATCAGCTCCGGGGCGGAGCCCTCCAGCACCTGCACGTCCGTGCGGCGGATGTCCACGGCGTCGTCCGCAATGAGGCGGTGTCCCCGCTTCATCAGCTCAATGGCCGTCTCGCTCTTGCCCACGCCGCTCTCCCCTGTGAGCAGCACGCCCTCGCCGTAAATCTCCATCAGCACCCCGTGGCGGGTGATTCTGGGGGAGAGCTGGCGGGTGAGGAAGGTGATCATGTCCGACTGCAGCTCGGCGGTGTTCCGCTCTGAGCGCAGCACCGTGCGGTCAAACTCCTTTGCGGCGTTCATCGCCTCCGGGGAAATCTCCAGATCCCTTGCCACGACGACGGCGGGAATGGGTCTGGCAAACAGCTCGTTGAGCAGGCTCTGCCGCTCCTCCGGGGTCTTTTCGTGCATATACGTCCACTCCACCTTCCCCAGAAGCTGGATGCGTTCGTTGTCAAAATAATCGTAGAAGCCCACAAGCTGAAGGCCGGGACGGTTGATGCCCGCCTTTGTGACATGTATGTGCTCATAATTACGTCCTGCATGGATCACCTTCAGGTGAAACTCCCGAATCAGCTCCCCCAGCTCCACATAGTTGATTCCGTTCACGAAAGCCGCCTCCTCTTTTGCAGGGTCTTTTTCCTTTCTTTGCTACAGTATAGCCTGTTTTCCCCCGGTTTGCAACCTCCTCTTGTTTTTCTCCCGGCGGGAGCGGGTTTTTCAGAAAAATTTTGCTCAGCCTCTTGATTTTGCGGGAGTTCTCTGATAGAATCATATACGCTGTTTTATAGTAATTTCGAGCAAGGAGGTTTGCAAAATGGCTAAATGCGATTTTTGTGGCAAGGGCGTCGCCTTCGGCATTCAGGTTTCCCACTCTCACCGTCGTTCCAACCGTCCCTGGAAGCCCAACGTGAAGCGTGTCAAGGCTATCGTGAATGGCACTCCCACTCATGTGTATGTCTGCACCAGATGCCTCCGTTCCGGTAAAGTTGAGCGCGCCTGATGGAGTATGTAGTATAACCTCTCTGTTTGGGAAGACAGAGAGGTTTTTCTTTTGCCCAACGATCAACAGCCGCCGCAGGCTCCGTGAGGGAACCTGCGGCGGCTCTGGTTTTTGCCCGCCAAGGACGACAGCGCAGCATGGCGGAAATGACACTGCAAGGAATGTCCTGCTTTTGTCGTATATCTGTATTACTGCTCCCCTGCGAAGCGGCTCAGCGCCTCCGGCTCCGGGGCTTTCTCCGCCTCCGGGTCAAAGACCCGCTCGAACTCCAGCGCCGACATGGTCTCATGCTCCAGCAGGAACTGCGCCGTTGTCTCCAGCGCCTCCCTGTGGGCGGTGAGGATGTCCCGGCACCGGGCATAGGCGGCGTCGATAATGGAGCGCACCTCCCGGTCGATGGCGGCGGCGCTCTCCTCGGAATAGTTGTGGGTCTGACCCATGCTGCGCCCGATGAACACCTCGTTGTTCTCCGAGTCGTAGACCATGGCGCCAAGGGATTGGCTCATGCCGTAGCGGGTGACCATACCGTGGGCAATCCGGGTGGCACGCTGCAGGTCGTTGGAGGCGCCTGTGGAGATGTCCCCCAGCGTCAGCTCCTCCGCCACTCTGCCGCCCAGCAGTCCCACAATCTCCTCCTCCAGCTCCCTGCGGCTCATGTAGCTCTTGTCCTCTGTGGGCAGGGAGATGGTCATGCCCCCGGCTCTGCCTCTGGGGACAATGGTGATCTGGTGTACCGGGTCCTGTGTGGGCAGAAAACGCATGGCGACGGCGTGCCCCGCCTCATGGTAGGCCGTGAGCTTTTTCGCCTGCGGCGTCACCACCTGGCTCCGCTTCTCCGGCCCGGCGATGACCTTTATCATGGCCTCATGGAGATCCTTCATGCGGATGACCGCCTCATTGCGACGGGCGGCCAGAAGCGCACCCTCGTTCATCAGGTTTTCCAGATCAGCCCCGGTAAAGCCGCCGGTGGCCTGCGCCACGACATGCAGATCCACATCGTCACTCAGGGGCTTTTTCCGGGCGTGAACCTTCAAAATGCCCTCTCTCCCCTTGATGTCGGGATAGCCCACATAGATCTGCCGGTCAAACCGTCCCGGACGCAGCAGCGCCGGGTCAAGGATGTCCTGACGGTTGGTGGCGGCCATGACCACCACGCCGGTATTGCCTGCAAAGCCGTCCATCTCCACCAGAAGCTGGTTCAGCGTCTGCTCCCGCTCGTCGTGTCCGCCGCCAAGGCCGGTGCCTCTCTGCCGTCCCACGGCGTCGATCTCGTCGATAAAGACGATGGCGGGGGCGTTTTTCTTCGCCTCTGCGAACAGGTCACGCACACGGCTGGCGCCCACGCCCACATACAGCTCCACAAAGTCGGAGCCGGAGATGGACAGGAAGCGCACCTGTGCCTCCCCTGCCACTGCCTTTGCCAGCAGCGTCTTGCCCGTGCCGGGAGGGCCCACCAGCAGCACGCCCTTGGGGATTCTGGCGCCCAGCCGGTGGAAGCGCTCCGGGTCCTTCAGGAACTCCACAATCTCCTGAAGCTCCTCCTTCTCCTCCTCAGCCCCTGCCACATCGTTAAAGGTGACGCTGGGAGCGTCCTCGGATTCGTTGGTGGTGATTCTCGCCCGTCCGAACTGGGCGGGGCCGCTCTGACCGCCCTGCTGGCGCATCATCATAAAAAACAGCAGCACAATCAGCCCGGTGGTCAGCAGGGAGGGCAGCAGCGTCGCCCACCATGGAGAGGCGCTGTCCGGGTAGTAGGCGTATTCCTCTATAATACCCGCCTCTGCCTGCTCCTGCACCAGATCGTTCACGTCCTGATAGAAGCTGTCAAAGCTGTGGACAGCGCAGGTGATACGGCTCTTTCCGTCCAGCGGCTGGCGCAGCAGCAGCTCCACCTCGTTGTCCTGCACGGAGAAGGATTCCACCTGCTCCTCCCGGAACAGCTGAAGCATTTTACTGTAGCTGATGCTGTCCGTGCGCTGCCAGCGGTCTACCGCACTGATGAGGGCGAAAATGACGCAGGCCAGCAGCACATAGCTCAGTAAACTGCGATAGGTTCGGTTCATTGGGTCACTTCCTCACTTCCCTCAGGGGGTTTCATACACTTCGGGCTTCAAAATGCCGATATAGGGGAGATTGCGGTAATGCTCGGCATAGTCCAGCCCATAGCCCACCACAAAGGCGTCCGGCACCACAAAGCCGTAGTAGTCCGCCGTCACCGACTTCACCCGGCGCTCCGGCTTGTCCAGCAGGGTGGCAATGCGGATGGAGGCGGGGTTGCGGGCGGTGAGAATTTTGGACAGGTAGTCCAGCGTGTTGCCGGAGTCCAGAATATCCTCCACCAGAATGACGTGAGCGCCGTTGATGGGGTCGGTGAGGTCTTTTTTGATCTCGATCTGTCCGCTGGAGCTGGTGCCCTTTCCGTAGGAGGAGGCGGCCATAAAGTCGATCCGGCAGGGGAAGTCCAGATGGCGGCTCAGATCTGCCATAAAGACATAGCTGCCCCGGAGAATGCCCACCAGAACCACATTGTCCTTGTCCTGATAGTCTCTGGTAATCTCTGCGCCGATCTGCGCCACCCGGCGCTGAATCTCCTCTTGTGTGTACAGAACCTCTGCAATATCCCGATCCATTCTCATAGGGGATTCTCCTTTCTCTCTGTCCAGATCTCCCAGTAGGGCTGTCCCGCCACAGGGAGCCAGGCCTCGTCCCTGCCCATCTCCCAAAGGGCGGCGACGCTCCTCTCTATTTCGATGACAGGCACCAGTCCCCGTCTGTCTCTGGGCACCTTTGCCTCAATCATCCACTTTTTCA
>CAJOOV010000233.1 GCA_905236265.1 uncultured Oscillospiraceae bacterium
GATGACGGGCAGGCCGGGATACTGACGCTGGGCGGCTCTGGTGACCCGCTCCACTGTGCCAGCGATGGTCAGCAGGGTAAAACGGGCGATGTCAGAGGGAAGCCGGTGGCTCTCCACCATGTCCCGCACCTGATTTTCCATGCCGGACAGGGAGAACTCCAAGCCCTTCAGCCGCACCCGGAAGCTGTCCCGTTTTTCCGAATAATCGGCCAGCCTGTCCAGCATCTTCCCGGCGGGAAAGTTCAGCTTCAGCATCTGCCCTGTGCGGTCAATCAGCTGCCCGGCGGAGAGGTCGGTGGTTCCGCCGATGCGGGCGCAGCGAAGCCGGTCTCCCTCCGGCACTACAAGAAGCAGCTCCGTCGTGCCGCCGGAGAGATGCCATGCCAGAAGAGGACTGTCCAGCAGCTCCGTCCTCCCTGCTGACCAGCAGGCGGCGGCCACATGTCCCTGCTGATGGGAAAAGGAGTAGCAGGGAACGCCCAGCACGCTGGCGGCAGACTGCGCCAGAGACGCTCCGGCCAGAAAACAGGGCATATAGGATCCCTCTACCGCTCGTGGCTGGGTAGAGGCACCGACAGCACGGATACCCTGAAGAAGTCCCTGCTGTTCCAGCTCCTGCAGGCGCCGGGGCAGCTCCCGCACATGCTGAAACAGCGCCTCGCTCTGACGCAGGCCCAGCTCTCCCGGCTTTACCTCCAGCAGACTTCCGGCATTGGCGCCGTGTCCGTCCTCTCCCAGCACGGCGGCGGAGGTGGTATAGTTACTGGTGTCAAGACCCAGAAAACGGTTCATTGCTCTGCCTCCTCCGGCAGCTCGGTGCGCAGAAAGCGTCCCAAAATCCCATTGATAAAGGAGACGACCTTTGCGTCCTCGTAATGCTCGGCAATGCGCACGGCGGCATGAATCACCGTGCGGCGGGGCGTGTCCGGCATATAGAGAAGCTCGTACATGGCTACCCGCATAATAGCGGCGGCGACTCTGGGAATACGCTCGAACCTCCAGCCGACGGAATACTGCTCAATGTACCCGTCCAGCTCGTAGGCGTGCTCCCCTACCCCCAGAACCAGCTTGCGCAGAAACGCCATGGACTGCTCGTCCGGGTAGTCGGCATAAAGCCTGTCCTCCTGTCCCAGAGTCATGTAGTGCTCCGGCTCCAAAAAACGATCCAGCATAGACTGGGCGCTTTCGTTGGTATAGCCCAGCTCATAGGCAAGACGAACTGCGATTTCACGGGCGGCCGTTCTTGTCATGTCCTGTCCCTCTTTTCTCTATCGGATCCATGCGCAGGAAACCCGACAATATACATTCTCCCCTGCATTATACACCAGAATATGCAATATGAAAAGCCTTACGCCGAAAAAAGAAAAGCAAATTTCGCCGGGAGAGTCCGTTGGACCCTCCCGGCGACTGGCAGAGACAAGGACAGTGTCTCCGATGCTTTATTCCAGAGGGACTTCCTCCCCCTCACCCATCACGTCCTCACTGATCTCTGTGGGGGCGGAGGATTCGGCGCTCTCCTCATCAGTCTGAACGCCCGCCGTCTCCTGCGCAGCCTCGCTGCTGTCCGCCAGCACCACCTTCACCGCATTGGCGGAGAAATCCGTCTCTCCCAGAACGATGTCGGTGATTTTTGCTACGTCTGCGCCTTCCAGCGTGCCGGTTTTTGTGGAGACCACCACACTGACGCTGTTGTCCCCGATGAAGGCGACGCACTCAGGATAGCCCTTGGCGGTGACGAGGTTTTCGATCTGGCTCTCGGCAAGGGTGGCGGAGGCCATGGCTGTGATACTCTCTGCTGCGGCGCTCACCGCCTGTTCGCTTGCCTGAGGATCGTCCACGGTCTCCTGCAGGATTCCCAGTGCGCTTGCCCTTGCCTCCTCACGGCTGAGGCGGGCGGTGGCAAAGTAGCTGCCCGGCTCCGGCTGGGGTGCGCTGACCTGTTCAATGTCCCAGCTGTCCAGCACCACCGGCTCCGTCTCCTGCGTACTGAGACTGTCTGCACTGCTCACCAGCGCCGCCTCGCCCAGCGTTTTGGTCTCCCCCGTCTGCTGGGAGAGGGCGGCCGCCTGACCGCTCACGCTCTCATCCTGTCCATAGGACCAGTTGAGATAGACCGCCACACATACGAACAATACAATCGCAGCCACAACCGCATTACGCTTCCACAATTTCATCTGAATCTGCCTCCCTGACATATGGAAATCTGATTTGCCCGAAGCCCGGTCAGTGCCATGACCGAGCGCAGGATGTCAAGCCGCACCTGTGCATCGCCCCCGCCGGGGCAGATGACCAGCGCCCCCTGCAGCCGGGGGGCGCTCTCCTGAACCACCACTGTCTCCTGACGGCCTGTGCCGCCTGATACCACCACTGTCTCACGCTCATCCCCCTTTTCATCTACTGCCAGCTCACGGCGGCCGCCATCCTCCAGCGTCAGCACGACGGTTGCCTGCCCCACGCCGTCCATCTGGGACAGGGCGGCGGCCAGACGGCGCTCCAGCCGGTTCACATAGGCCTCTGAGTCCTCCTGCACGTCCTGTTCCCCGGCAGGGTGCTCCTCCTTCTGCGCAGGCAGAAACAGCAAGCCCAGTCCCACTGCCAGCACCAGCAGCAACGCCCCGTGTCTTTGCAGCACCGCCTTAAACCGTTCCCCGTCCCATGGCAGCTTCATGGCTCCTCCTTTGTATTGTGGAAATGAATCTGTTCCGGTGCCAGTCCCAGCTCTCTCTCCAGACGTTCCAGAAGCGCACTGCGCTGCTGCTGTGTCAGCGCTCCGGTCATATCTGCGCCGGAGGGCTGAGGCGGCTGACTGGAATAGTCCCATATGATTTCAAGCTGTGCGTCCAGCCCCGCCGTTACGTCTCTACTGTATGCCGCTGTCCGCCGGTCTATGACAGTCTGTTCCAGTTCCTCTCTGACGCCTTCCAGCTCCTGCTGGGATTGCTCTGCCTCTCTGCCAAGGGCTTGCGCTCTGTCTGCAAGCTGCTCCCATGACAGTCCCAGAAGGGGCTTTGCGGTGGCGAGAAAGAGGAGAAGCCCGCAGGCAAGCGTTCCCACTGTCTTCACGCTGCCCTGAGGCATCATGCTGCGTACCACCGCCGTGAGAAGAGCGGCTGCCGTCACGGAGAGGAGCCATGTGTTTACCGCCTGCATATCAGCTCACCGCTGCCGCCGTGGTCAGGATGACGGAGATGAGGGTGAGTAATGCGGCGGTTCCGGTCATAGCCATAATCAGGCCGAATGCACTTCCGATCTGCTCAATCAGAGCGGCTGCAGGGCCTGCGCTGACGGAGGCGGCCAGCACTGCCGCAACCCGGTAGAGCAGATACTGCACCAGAAGGCGGAGAAAGGGCGTCAGGCAGAAGGCAAGCACTGCAATTGTGCCGAATACGCCGACGGCGCTGCGCATCAGTCCTGCCCCTGCCAGTACGGACTCCGTGGCATCGGAGAGAATGCCGCCCACCACAGGCACCATGCCGCTGATGGCAAAGCGGGTCAGCTTGGCAGCTGCCTTGTCCGCTGTACCGGCAATCACGCCGCTGACGCTGAGATAAGCGGTGAAGAGGAGCAGCAGCCATTTGAGAATCCCCTGTACCGCCCAGCGGATCAGCCCCGCAATCGCCCCCAGACCCGGATGGTCTGCCGCCGCCGCCCCGGTACATGCCGCTACATAGAGGTAAACCATGGGAATCAACACTCCTTTCATCAGGGTGAGCAGCAGGTTGACGCACAACAGGGTGGCCATCTGACGGGATGCGGCTCCGGTTACCGAGCCGGATGCAGCGGCAGCGGCAGTGATGGTGGGAATCAGGATGCGGTCGAAATCCACCAGATGCTCCACACTCTCCCGTCCCAGCGCCAGCAGAGAGCTTACGTCCCCCAGCGCAGCCCCGGACAGTGCAATTGCCCCCACCAGTCTTGCGGCGTCAAGTCCCTGCGCTCCGCTCTGAACGGAAACTGCTTCCGCCAGAGAAGAGAACAGGGCGATGGTCAGCACCAGCGCCC
>CAJOOV010000234.1 GCA_905236265.1 uncultured Oscillospiraceae bacterium
AAGACCTATCTGGCCGTAGCCGCCGCCGTGGCCGCCTTTCGCAGCAAGCAGGTCAGCCGGATCATCCTCACCCGTCCCGCCGTGGAGGCAGGGGAACGGCTGGGCTTTCTCCCCGGCGATCTGCAGAGCAAGGTAGACCCCTATCTCCGCCCCCTCTACGACGCCCTGTTTGAAATGCTGGGCTCGGAGACCTATGAGAAATATGTGGAGCGGGGCAATATTGAGGTAGCGCCGCTGGCCTATATGCGGGGCAGGACGCTGGACGATTCCTTCATCATTCTGGACGAGGCGCAGAACACCTCACGGGAGCAGATGAAAATGTTTCTCACCCGTATGGGCTTCGGCTCCAAAATCGTCATCACCGGCGACGTGACCCAGATCGACCTGCCGGGAGACAAGGTGTCCGGGCTGAAGGAGGCCATGCGCATCCTGCAGGGCGTGGAGGACATCTCCATCTGCCGCCTCACCGGGGCGGACGTAGTGCGCCATGTGCTGGTGCAGAGAATCATCAAGGCCTATGAGCAGGACGAGCAGCGCCAACAGCGTCTGGAAAAGGAGCGGGAACGCCATGGAACACGAAATCATTCTGGAAAGTGAGCTGGCTCAGCCCTTTCCCTATGAAAGCCTGATAAAAGCCTGCATCACCAAGGCGCTGGCCGCCGAGGGCGTGAACGTGGCGTGCGAGATCAATGTGCTCATCACGCACGATGAGGGCATTCATCAGATCAATCTGGAACAGCGGGGGGTGGACCGTCCCACGGACGTGCTCTCCTTCCCCATGTTTGACTTCCTCCCCGGCGCTTTTCCCGTCGATACGCAGGCATACCTCGACCCGGAGACCGGACTGCTGCCCCTTGGGGATATGGTTATCTCCTATGAGCGTGCGCTTGTGCAGGCGCAGGAATACGGCCACACCCCGGAACGGGAGCTGGGCTATCTCTGCGTCCACTCGGTGCTCCACCTGCTGGGCTATGACCACATGGACGGGGACGACGGCCCCATGAAGCGCCAGATGCGCCGCCGGGAGGAGGAGATCATGTCCGCCCTGCAGCTTCTGCGCTGACGCTCATCTCCCGGAGTATAGCACGCACCCTGTCCCATTGTCCGGACTGCGGAAGCCTTTTTCAAAAAAGTCCGAAGAGGAGCATCCCCAGCGGCTGGTGGAGCAGATAGATCAGCAGGCTGTGGCGTCCGACCCAGTCCAGCACCGGGATTTTCCGAAAGAGCAGCTCCGGCGGCTCTCTCAGCAGCAGCTTACCCAGAAACAGCCCTGTGAGATACAGGAAAAACCATGGCAGCAGAGGGAAGTAGTCGCTGGAATAAAACCCCGGCGCAGGAAAGCCCGCTATGGTCAGCCACCCGGAGGCATACAGCGTCTGCGGCAGGCGGCACAGCACCACGCTGCCCAGCCGGAGCAGACCCGCCTGTACGTCATAGGTCAGCGCAAAGAGCAGAAAGCTCACCCCCGCACCCGCCTGCGGGGGTATTTTGTTCAGCAGCGGCTCCAACGCCGCTGCCAGCAGCAGGCTGGCGCCGTGGAGGGTCAGCACGCCGCACCAAATCGCCTCCTGGGGCTGTGCCAGCAGGGTCACCCCTGTCACCAGCAGCCCACACAGGCTGATGACCAGTCCGCTTCTCCACCGGTGCCTGCCCAGATGAAAGCATACCCCCGCCAGCAGGATAAACGTCCAGCAGATGCTCTGCTGCCAGATATGCACGGCGGGAATCCCCCGCCAAAGGGGATTTGCCCCTCGTAGAATAAACCAGTCAAAGGAAAAGTGATAGGCGACCATGCTGATGACCGTCGCCCCTCTCAGGGCATCCAGCAGGGACAATCTGCGCTCCATGACACCACGCTCCTCTCTCGGTGCAGTATAGCACAAAACCCGCCCTTCGGTCTATCTCTCCGCCCCGGCTCATAGAATACGGGAAAAGGAGGATACTGATATGGCAGGTCTGTCTCTCTTTTGCGCCTGCGCAGTCTATGGGCTGGCGCTATTGTGTTTTCCCGCCGTGGGTGCCGAGGCCGTGCGGGAAGGGCTGAGCCTCTGCGGCAGGGTGCTGCTGCCTGCGCTGTTTCCCTATCTGGTGCTCTCCCATCTGCTGGTGGGAGCCGGAGCGGGGGAACGGCTGGGCAGGGCGCTCTCCCCCCTCATGTCCCCCCTGTTCCATGTGGGCGGGGCAGGGGCGGCGGCGCTGGCGCTGGGCAGTCTGGGGGGCTATCCCACCGGGGCGGCAGTCATCCGCTCTCTGCTGGAGCGGGGCAGCGTCTCTATGCAGGAGGCGCAGGCGCTGCTGTGCTTTTGCAGCAATGCCGGCCCCGCCTTTGCCCTGTCCGTGGCAGGCGCCGCCGTGATGGGGGACATCCGCATCGGCGCTGTTCTGCTGGGGGTACACCTGTGCAGCGCCCTGCTCTGCGGCATACTCCTGCGCCCCAAAGCCTGTGCCGCTGCCTCACCCCCTCCCCCCCGTTCTCCCCGTTCCGGCGGAACTGGCTTCCACACAGCCTCCACGACATCGCAGA
>CAJOOV010000235.1 GCA_905236265.1 uncultured Oscillospiraceae bacterium
CACGGAATCCACCCTTCCCGGCTTCCTGCCTGCCGTCATCGGCCCGGTGGTGGTCATCCTGCTGCTGGCGCTGCGCCCCCTTGCCGGAATCGCCATTGACCCCCTCATTGCCCTTCCTGTGGGCGGTCTGATCTGCATGGCCGTCACCGGCAATGCAAAAGATGTGGTGGGGATCACTGAGTTTGGTCTTTCCAAGGTGGTGGGTGTGTCCATTCTGCTCATTGGCACCGGCACCATCGCCGGTATCATCAAGGCATCTGCTTTGCAGTATGATGTCATCCATCTTCTGGAAAGGCTGAGTATGCCCGCCTTTGTGCTGGCTCCTCTGGCTGGCATCCTGATGGCCGGGGCTACTGCCTCTACCACCGCAGGGGCAACCATCGCCGCCCAGACCTTTGCGCCCACCCTGATTGCCGAGGGCGTGCCCGCACTGTCGGCAGCTGCCATGATCCACGCCGGAGCCACCGTGGTGGACTCCCTGCCCCATGGTTCCTTCTTCCATGCCACCGGAGGCAGCGTCAACCTGAGCATCGGCGAGCGGATGAAGCTGATCCCCTACGAGGCATGTGTGGGTCTCACCGCTACGCTGGTCAGCGTGGTGCTGTTCCTGATGCTGGGATAATCCCCAAAGGGGGAGGCAAAAAGAAATGCGTATTTTCAGCGCTTTACGTTGAAAATACGCATTCTTTTTCTGGCTCTCCCTGGGGAAAAGGCTGTCACGAAGTGACTGGGGGAGCAACCGGGCGCACACTGTGCGCCCCTACAGGGGATGTCTGTGCATGACTCCTTTTTTGAGACAGCCCCTTTTGTATGATTACTTCGCCGTCTCCGGCGATGCACTGTCGCTCTCCCGCCGAGCCGGGTCATAAACCCAGATGGAATAGCCCTGCGGCCATGGGGCAATCTTCACGCCCCGTATTCTGGCTACCTTTTCCCGAAAGAGCATCCTCCAGCCAGACCGCTTTCTCAGCAGATAGCTGCTCTCCTGATCCTCATAGTAGATCAGCGTGACAGGGTGGGTCAGCGTCGCCTCCAACTGTTCTACAAAGCTGAGGAAGGTCTTGGGCAGGAAGGGACGGGCAAGCGTTAAGACTGTAAATGGGTTATAATCCAATTGGAAGGCATCCCCCTGAATGATATGCACCTGCTCATACCGCTCTGACCACTGGGCGGCCAGCCTTGCCACCTCCGGGTTGTGCTCCACGCCGTAGATCTGGCAGGGACAATGTTCCTTCACCAGAAATGCCAAGATCCTGCCCTTGCCGCAGCCCACATCCATCAGGGTGTCGGAAGCGGTCAGCATCACATGGGAGAAGATGCGCTCCAGCACGCAGTAGGGGCTGGCGTGGGAGCCGGTGCCGCCAACGCCGTTTTCATCATCCCGAAAGATGCTGGGCACATATTCCACCAGACTCTGCCCGCAGATGCGCCGGTCAATATAGGCGTCTGCGGTATGAATCAGGCGGCGGCTGATTTTGTTGTCTATTTTGCGAACAGCCCGTTTGAGGAAGGACGGCTTTTTCTCACTGCCTGAGCTCACGGCGCTGCCTCCTCCTGTGTCTCCTGCCCTTCGGAGGTCTCGTCTGCTGCCTGAGCCGTATCGCCCTCTGCGCCTTCCGCTGCGTCGCTTTCGCCCTCTCCGGCGGCAGCGCCGGAGGCGTTCCAGTCGTCCACAGCGGCCTCGTCCTCATGGAGCAGGGCAACGGTGTGCCCGGCGTGTCCCTCGTCCGGGAAGCTCTCGAACCAGATTCCGGCGGAGTAGTTCAGAATCAGGTCCGTCACCTGCTTTGCCTCCTCTGCGTCAGCGGCGGCGTGAAGCTCTGCGTTGCGCTGCATGGCAGGCACCAGCAGGGGGGTGATGGAGCTGGTGGAGCCGTCGCTGGAGAAGTGCAGCTCCAGCAGGTAGGTCTCCAGCGTCTTTCCGTTGAACCAGCAGGAGCCCAGGGAGTAGAAGATGGGGCAGTGGTTGTAATACTCAATCCCCTGCAGGCTGTGGGAGTGGCCGCCGATGACCACGTCTGCCCCGGCGTCGATCAGCTCCCTTGCCAGCGCCCTCTGCTCGTCGCTGGTCTCATACACATAGTCCCGTCCCCAGTGAACCACGGCGATCACATAGTCGGCATTTGCCCGTGCCTCCCGTGTCTGGGCGAGGAACTTGTCATGCTCATAGCACAGCAGCACGCCGGAGGAGGAGTCGGTGGCCTCCGGGGTGAAGCGGTTCATCTCAGCGTTGCAGGCGTTCACAAAGCCCAGACGCACGTTCTGGATGTCCATATAGCGGGGACGGGAGGCGTCAGAGAGGGTTTCCCCGGCGCCCACATGGGCGATTCCGGCATTGTCCAGCGTGGAGAGGGTGTCGGTGAGACCTTCGGGGCCGAAGTCATAGATGTGGTTGTTGGCCAGCGTCACCAGATCCACGCCCATGGTGTCATACAGGGACACGTTGGCGGGATTTGCCCGGAAGGTATATGCCTTGCCCTCCAGCGCCTGTCCCCGGCTGGTGAAGGCAAACTCATTGTTGACGCAAAACAGGTCGGCACTGTTCATCATGCTCATCATGTCCGGGTCAATGGCATCCGTGATGCCCCCCGGAAGCTGGGCAAGATGCTCCATCGTCGCCCAGTTGTCGTCGAAGTTCACGTCTCCCATAAAGGAGAGGATGAAGCTGTAGCTGGTGGGCGTGGGGCGCTCAGGCAGCGCCTCTTCCGTCTCCTCTGTCTCGCCGCTCTCTTCCGCATCGGTTTCCGCCGCCGGGGCGGCCTCGCCGCTGTCAGAGCTGCGGAAGAGGGGAATGCCCTTTGCACGCCCCACCACAAGGCTCATTACGATCAAAACGGCGCAGATCAGGTTGAGATATACGCCTGCGGTCTCCCTGCGCCGGGCGACCCGGTTTCGTCTTCTTCGCTCCATGGCACTTCCTCCTGACAAATTGCGGCACGCCCCGCCGGAAGGGCGGACGGGCGGTAAAAATGATGATACCCCCTGCGGTGAAGAACATACAGCCGGGGCGTGATACAAAAAAACAGCGAGCCGTCTTAGCGGCTCGCCGTCCTGTTTCTGACTGTTTTCGCCGTCTCCCCTCATTCTAGCACAATCATTTCCGATCGTCCAGAGGAATAAACGGACTGCGGGGCATGACTGCCTTGTAGGCGGGACGCATAATGCGGCTGTTGTTGAAGATTTCCTCCAGCCGGTGGGCGCACCACCCGGCGGTGCGGGCGGCGGCAAAGAGGGGGGTATAGAGATCCTCTGGAATGCCCAGCATATCATAGACAAAGCCGGAGTAGAGATCCACATTGGCGCACATCACCTTTTCGTTTCCGGTGACGGTGGCGAAGACTTTGGGCGTGATGCGCTCGACGCTCTCGATCAGATCCAGCCTGTCCTGCATCCCCTTCTTCTCTGCCAGACTGCGGCTGAACTGCTTGAGAATCTTTGCTCTGGGGTCGGAGAGGGTGTATACGGCGTGCCCCATGCCATAGATTAAGCCGCTGTTGTCGTAGCCCTGATGGTTCAGCAGTCCGGTGAGGCAGGCGGCGATCTCCTCGTCGTCCTTCCAGTCCTTCACGGTGGATTCGATGTAGTCCATCATCTGCTTGCATTTGATGTTTGCCCCGCCGTGGCGGGGGCCCTTCAGGGAGCCTACCGCAGCGGCAATGGCGGAAAAGATGTCCGTAAAGGAGGAGGACACCACCCGGCAGGTGAAGGTGGAGTTGTTGCCGCCGCCGTGCTCTGCGTGGAGGGTGAGGCACATGTCCAGCAGCCTTGCCTCCTCTTGGGTGAATTGGCGGTCAGGGCGGATGGAGGCGAGGATATTCTCGGCGGTGGAGTGGCCGGGAATGGGGCGGTGGAGGTAAAGGGACTCCTTGTCAAAATAGCACCGCTTGGCGGCGTAGCCGTGGGCGATAATCATGGGCACCCGTGCCAGCAGCTCCAGAGACAGCCGGAGCTGGTTTTCCGGCGTCATAGTCTCCGGGTCGTCGTCATAGGAATAGAGGGTCAGCACGCTGCGGGCCAGCTTGTTCATAATATTGGCGCTGGGCGCCTTGATAATCATGTCCTCTGTGAACATGTGGGGCAGAGGGCGCATTTCCTCCAGCACATTTGTGAAGTTTGTGAGCTGGTCACGGGTGGGCAGGTGCCCCATCAGCAGCAGATAACAGGTCTCCTCATAGCCGAAGCGGTCCTCTTTGCTGCACCCGGTAATCAGATCCTTCACGCTGATGCCCCGGTAGAGCAGCCGCCCCTCCATAGGCACCTTCTCGCCGTCGTCGATGTAGTAGCCCTGAACGCTGCCCACCTCGGTAAGTCCCGCCATGACGCCTGTGCCGTCCGGGTTGCGCAGCCCCCGGCAGACATGGTACTTGTCGTACAGCTCCGGGCGGATCCGCTTCTGGGTGCGAAACGCCTCCGTCATATTAATCAGGGATGCGGTAGAGCGGGGAGAGAGGGAAGTGTACATAGTTATCAGCGCCCTTTGAGAAAAAGTAACGGCCAGAGGCGCAGCCCCTTACCGTGCGTGTCTGTACAGTATAGCATGAAGTCTGCATGAAAGTCAATGGCAGGCTTCATTGTGAAAAGCGCAGAACCTCAAAATCTGGAAAACCAACCCTGAAAACAGGATAAAATTCCCCGATTTTTGGCGGTAATGCCGGAAGGGAGGGGAAATACTTGCAAGGAGAATGGGAACATGATGCAACGAGCGGTTATAACGGCGCTGCTGCTGCAGGCGCTGATGCTGGCAATCCCCCTCACGGCTCTGCCTGAAGAGCCTGCCCCACTGCCGAAGACGTGGGAGCCTGCGGCGCTTGCCGAGGAGGACGAGCCCCAGCCTGAGGCGCAGACGCAGGAGGAGAGCCAGACACCGGAGGAGGGGCAGACGCAGGAGCAGCCCCCTGCAGCCAAGGAGCCGGAGGCAGCGCCGCAGCAGGCACAGCAGGAGCCGCAGCCTGCCCTGCCTGAGCAGGTGAAGGTGCTCCTTTCGGACGGGACAGTGGAGGAGATGGCGCTGGAGGAGTATCTCTGGGGCGTGGTGGCGGCGGAGATGCCCGCCGCCTTTCAGCCGGAGGCGCTGAAGGCGCAGGCTGTGGCTGCCCGGAGCTATACCCGCTGGCAGATGGCGCACCCGGACGGGCGGCACCCTCAGGCGCAGGTGTGTACGGACTACGCCTGCTGTCAGGCGTGGATGTCACGGGAGGAGCGGCTGGAGCTGTGGCCGGAGGACAGCCGGGAGGAGTACGCCGAACGCATCACCCGTGCGGTACAGGAGACGGCGGGGGAGACGCTGGACTATCAGGGGGAGTGCGCCCTGACGGTGTTCCACGCCTCCTCCGCCGGACAGACCCGCTCTGCCCGGCAGGTCTGGGGGCAGGACATCCCCTATCTGGTCAGCGTGGACAGCCCGGAGGGGGAGGAGGACGCCCCCAACTACTACAGCGTGGTCACGGTGACGCAGGAGGACTTTCGCAGCGCAATTGCCTCCGCCTGCCCGGAGGCGGTGCTGGGAGAGGATGCCTCCCAGTGGGTTGTCCGGGAGGAGGGGACAGACAAGCTCACCGTGGGCGGGGCGGACATCAGCGCCCAGAAGCTGCGGGAGCTGTTTGGCCTGCGCTCCGCCTCCTTCACCGTGGAGTGTACCGGGGAGAGCGTCACCTTCTATGTGACGGGCTACGGCCACGGCGTGGGCATGAGCCAGTACGGGGCGAATGTGATGGCAAAAAACGGCAGCAGCTATCAGGATATTCTCGCCCACTATTATCCGGGCACGACGCTGGAAAAAGCGTAAAAAACGCCCCGGCAAAGACGGAAAAGCGGTCTTCGCCGGGGCGGCTTTATGGGTTGGGAATCGTTGCTCAGAAGGCAGGCGGCTCCCCGGCGTCGGTTCTTCGCAGGCGGCGGGGAGGGGGCTGGGGGAAGTCCTGGGCAGGGGAGGGAGCCTCCTCGTCCTCAAAGGACTCCTCCGGCTCAGCGTCGGAGTCGTCCAAGTCCTCCGGCTCAGCGCCGGAGTCGACCAAGTCCTCCGGCTCCTCCCCGGAATCGTCCTCCTCCTCCGGCTCCTGCCGGGCGGGGGAGATGCCCGGCAGCTCCGCTCTGAGGGAGAGCAGACAGGCCAGCAGCCACAGCCACTGCCCTGCCAGCGCCGCACGCCACGCCCCAGGCAGCGGGGCGGCGATGCCCACGGGAAGGGCGAGCAGGGACAGGTGGGCAAACAGGGCGAACAGCCGCCCGCTCTGGCGCTGGTAGGAGAAGCCGGTGAGGTTCACCCACGCCCCGCAGGCGAGCAGGGAGGAAATCACTGTCCAGAGATACACCTGAGTGTCAGGCTCCGCCCCCACCTGATGGTACAGCCCCACCAGCAGATAGCAGCTCACAAAGCAGGGCAGCAGCAGCCATGTGGCATAGGACAGGCCTCCCGTGTCCCTGCGCAGGGTCAGGGAGAGCAGCACAGGCCCCTGCAGCAGCAGAAGTGCGGCGCTGATGGCCGGCACCGGGGAGATGCCCTCGCCGCCGCTCAGCTCCAGCAGCATCAGAATGCCCCCAAGGGCAAAGCAGGCGGCGGCGGCAAAGCGCAGCCCCTTTACCGGAGCCGTGGGAGAGGAATAGGGGGGGCTTGCCGCCGCTCCCTCCGGCCAGCGCCGGAGCAGCAGCAGGGAGATGACCACTCCGCACACAAGGAAAAACAGGTTAAACATCAAAAGCAGGGCGGGCTCGGCAATCAGGCGGGTGGTGCTGTCATAGGTAGTCTGCCACACGGACAGACGGAAAAACAGCCCCACCCCGCCCAGCGCCGCCGCCAGAGCCGTGCTGCGCTGAAAGGTCACAGAATCACATCCATTCTCAATTGAACCGGCAGCCTTCCCGCCGCCGGGCACGAAGGGGCGGCGTTACAGCTTCCCCGCCTGAACCAAAGCATAGGCACGCAGCACGCCGATCTGGGTCTTTGCGTCCTTGAACTGGTTGTCCAGCGCCATTTGATAGGCACGCTCCAGCGGAATCCGCTCCACCTCCAGAAACTCGTCCGCATCCAGATCCATTGCGCCCTCTCCGCTCACCCGGCAGGCCCAGAGGCGGAGAATCTCGTTGCAGTAGCCGGGAGAGGGGTAGATCTCCCCCAGATACAGGTATTGCTCAGACCATGTGCCCGTCTCCTCCCGCTGCTCCCGCTTCAGCGCCTCAAAGGGATCCTCTCCCGGCTCCAGCTTGCCTGCGGGCAGCTCCAGCGTCAGCTCCATATAGGGATAGCGGAACTGCCTCACAAAGAGAAGCTCGTTTTTGTCGGTGAGGATGGCTGCGGTGACGCCGCCGGGATGCTCCACAACCTCCCGGCCTGCGATGGTGCCGTCAGGCAGACGTGCCTGATCCAGACGCATTTTAATAATGCGCCCCTTAAAAAAGTATTCCGAGGAGATCTGCTCTTCTCTCATATCCATGGTAGTGCGCTCCTTTACCGTCAATTGCCTGCGCTCAGGCGTGTTTCTTATATCATACTCAATGAGAGGGGAAAACACAAGCCTTCCGGCGGCCTTTCCGGGGCACGCTTTACAATTTATTCACGAATGCTTCTTATTTTGTTCAACAACAGGGGGGAGAAATCCGTATAATAGTCATTGTCAGGAACAGATGACAACTACCTAGCTTTCTTTCTTTTCTCCTCTCTTTTCTTTCAGTGAACCCCCGGACATAAGTTCGGGGGTTTATTGTGCTTCACACTTGCACAGCGGGGAGAACTGGGCTATAATAGTGGCTGTCGCAGCCGCCCACCGGACGGCTCCGGCGGTCAAAATACGACTCCCTTTCGGAAAGGAAGAAGATAGATGAACAGAAGAATCCTCATCGGCGGGGCATGGCCTTATGCCAACTACTCCCTTCATGTGGGGCATCTGGCGGCGCTGCTGCCCGGAGATGTGCTGGCACGGTACTTCCGGCAAAACGGAGATCAGGTGGTCTATGTCTCCGGCACCGACTCCCACGGCACCCCCATCACCCAGCGGGCCAAGAAGGAGGGGGTGGATCCCTCCCAGATCGCCCACAAGTACCACGAGGAGTTTGTGCGCTCCTTCGGGGCGATGGATTTCTCCTATGACCTCTATACCGCCACCTATGAGGACTACCACAAGTCCCATGTGCAGCAGATGCTGGTGAGGATGCGGGAGAACGGCTATCTCTACGACAAGGAGAAGCAGCAGGACTTCTGCCAGCAGTGCGGGAAGTTCCTGGCTGACCGGGAGATCACCGGACTGTGCCCGGTGTGCGGAAAGCCCGCCAAGGGCGACCAGTGCGACGCCTGCCTGTCCTCCTTCGACCCCTCCGAGCTGCGGGAGAAGCACTGCATCACCTGCGGCAGCGCCACGGTGCAGCGCCCCAACCACGAGATGGTCTTTGCCCTGTCCCGGTTCCAGAACAAGCTGGAGCAGTATTATCAGGACAACCATAAAAACTGGCGCACCAACGCCGTGAACGAGACGAAGAAGTATCTGGAGCAGGGACTGCCCGACCGGGATGCCACCCGCTCTCTGGAGTGGGGCATTGAGGTGCCCTTTGAGGGCTATGAGGACAAGCGGGTCTATGTCTGGATTGAGGCGGTCATGGGCTACCTCACCGCAGCCATGAAGGTCTGCGAGGAGCGGGGCGTGGACTTTGACGAGTTTATGAAGGACGATGGGAGCCTCATCTCCTACTATGTCCACGGCAAGGACAATATCCCCTTCCACACCGTGATCTATCCCGCCCTGATCCTGTCCCTGGAG
>CAJOOV010000236.1 GCA_905236265.1 uncultured Oscillospiraceae bacterium
GTCCGGGAGCTGGACGGAAGAATTTACCGGATACCGGGCAGTGAGCAATATGTTCCGGCAGACGAATATCTCTCCGGGAATGTACGGCGCAAGCTGTCAGAGGCGAAGGCAGCAGCCCGAAAAGACCCGGTGTTTGAAGCGAATGTAAAGGCATTGGAGCAGGTGCAGCCGGTAGACCTGACAGCGGATGAAATCGACGTGCGTCTGGGCTCCACTTGGATTGACCCTATCTATGTGAAGGAGTTCTTCTGTCAGTTGCTCCGGGTGGGCTATTTGGATATGCGCAGCGTGACGGTACACTATGTCCCTGAAAGCGGCGAATGGCATATCGAAGGCAAGGATAGAGCCGGATACATCCCCAATAAAGAGACCTACGGCACCTCCCGCATGAAGGCATCTGAGATCATCGAACGATCGCTGAACCTTCGGGATGTACGGGTATACGACACGGTTCAAGACGCAGACGGCAAGGAGCGCCGGGTGCTGAACGCTGACGAGACAGTGGCGGCACGCTCCAAACAGGAGCTGATTCAAAACCAGTTTAAGGATTGGATTTTTGAGCGTCCAGACCGGCGTGCGGAGCTGGTGGCGGAGTATAACCGCCGCTTCAACAGCTACCGGAACCGCAGTTATGACGGCAGCTATCTGAAATTCCCCGGCATGAACCCGGAAATCACCCTGAGAGAGCATCAGGTCAACGCTGTTGCCCGTGGATTGTACGGGGGTAATACCCTGCTTGCCCACGTTGTAGGGGCAGGGAAAACCTACGAGATTACTGCAATTGCCATGGAGAGCAAGCGCCTTGGCATGGCACACAAGAGCATGATCGTTGTGCCCAATCACCTGACCGCTCAGTGGGGTGTAGAGTTCCTCCGGCTTTATCCGGCGGCAAAGGTGCTGGTGGCAACAGAGCGGGATTTCTCCACCCAGAACCGGAAACGATTCTGCACCAGAATCGCCACCGGCGACTGGGATGCAGTGGTGATTGGACACTCCCAGTTTGAGCGGATTCCCCTCTCCAAGGAGCGTCAGGAGCAGTTCCTGCAGGAGCAGATCGACTCCATCACCGAGGGCATTGAGGCGATGAAGTACCAGAGCGGGGAACGCTGGACGGTGAAGAACATGGAGCGCACCCGGAAGGGGCTGGAGGCACGGCTGGCCAAGCTGGAGGACAGCCCCAAGGACGAAAACATCATAAACTTTGAGGAACTGGGGGTAGACCGCATCTTTGTAGACGAGGCGCAAGCATACAAGAACGCCTTTATCTACACGAAGATGCAAAACGTCGCCGGTATCTCCCAGAGCGAGAGCCAGCGGGCGTTTGACCTTTACCAGAAAATCCGCTATCTGGACGCAGAGACAGGCGGCAGAGGGGTAATCTTTGCAACAGGAACGCCCATCAGCAACAGTATGGTGGAAATGTACGTCATGCAGAGATACCTGCAATTTGACCGGCTGGAGGAGGCTGGACTGAGCCACTTTGACGCATGGGCATCTACCTTCGGAGAAGTGACCACCAGCATGGAGCTTGCACCGGAGGGGTGCGGGTCGCCAGTGGCGACCTCTGCGCAAAGCGCAGAAGCACCGACCGAGCCGAAGGCGAGACCAGGCTACCGCAGCCGGACACGGTTTGCGAAATTTCACAATCTCCCGGAGCTGATGAATATGTTTCAGGAGGTTGCCGACATAAAAACGGCGGATGAGTTGAAGCTGGATGTGCCTACCGCACACTATGAGACGATTGTGGCGCAGCGGACAGAGATTCAGGCTCAGTTGGTTGCGGAGCTGTCGGAACGTGCCAGCAAGGTGCATGACCATGCCGTCAGCCCGGAGAAGGACAATATGCTGCGCATTACCTCAGATGGACGAAAAATAGGACTGGATCAGCGGCTGATTGACCCCAGTTTCCCGGACGAGCCGGGGAGCAAGGTTAATCTGGCAGTGGAGGAAATTATGAAAATATGGAAGGATTCTGCGTCTTTCAATGGTACACAGTTGGTTTTCTGCGACTTTTCCACACCCACTGACCCGAAAAAGTTCAATGTCTACACTGACATGAAACAGAAGCTGATTGCAGCGGGAATACCGGAGGAGCAGATTGCCTTTATCCACGATGCCAAAACAAAAGCGGCGAAAAATGAGCTGTTCCAGAAGGTAAATGATGGAACCGTCCGGGTTTTGTTCGGCTCTACCGAGAAAATGGGCGCAGGCACCAACTGTCAGGAACGGCTTGTCGCCATTCACGATGTGGATTGCCCGTGGCGTCCCGGCGAAGAAGAACAAACTTTGCGATACATTTTCAGGCTGAATTTCAACTGTAATCAAC
>CAJOOV010000237.1 GCA_905236265.1 uncultured Oscillospiraceae bacterium
AATACGCCTGAAGGGACTCGTTCCATCAGTGTGGCAACATGCCACTGGCATGTTGCTTTCATTTCAATTCGAGTCCCCGCCCTGATAAAAGTAAAGGTACGTCTAACGACATCTACTCTGTTCAAGGGGTTCTAATACGCCTGAAGGGACTCGTTCCGTCAGTGTGGCAACATGCCACTGGCATGTTGCTTCTATTTCAATTCGAGTCCCCTCCCTAACGAAAGGAGCCACACATCGAAGTGTCGTCTTCCGTGTTTAAGGGGTTCAAATACGCCTGAAGGGACTCGAACCCCTGGCCCACTGCTTAGAAGGCAGTTGCTCTATCCACCTGAGCTACAGGCGCATGTGGAGAGCGGGTGATGGGAATCGAACCCACACGACCAGCTTGGAAGGCTGGGATTCTGCCATTGAACTACACCCGCAAACCGTTATCAGCCTGAATAGATTACCACACGCAAGGGAGCTTGTCAAGATTTTTTTCCAAATACGGGAAAAATCATTTCAGCTCCTTGTCACAATAGCCGCAGCAGTCCCGCCCCCCGATTTTCTTCACCAGCGCCGGGAGATACCCTCCCTCTGTCCGGGTGATGCAGTTGGGGTTGGAGCACACCGGCTTTGTGCAGATCTCCACCGGCTCCGGCTTTTGGTGCCCCTGATTGGCAAGGTCTGTGAGAAGCGCCATACGGGCGTACATGCCGTAGCGTGCCTGTTCGAAATACTGGGCTCTGGGGTCGTCGTCCACATCCACGGTGATCTCGTCCACTCTGGGAAGGGGATGCAGCACCATCATCTCCGGCTTTGCCCGTTCCAGCTTCCGGCGGCTGAGGACATAGATTCCCTTGTTGCGCTCATATTCCAGAGGGTCAATAAACCGCTCCCGCTGGATGCGGGTCATATACAGCACATCCAGCATGGGAATCACCGGCTCCATACCGGTGACCTCTGCAAACCACATGCCCCTCTCCCGCATGAAAATGCGCATATACTCCGGGATGGCCAGCTCACGGGGGCTGATGAGGTAGAACTTGATCCCCTCAAACTTCGCCAGCGCTTTTATCAGGGAATGTACCGTCCGCCCGTTTTTCAGATCGCCGCACAGTCCCACGGTGATGCCGTCCACGCTTCCCCGCAGGCGGGTGATGGTGGTCAGATCGGCCATGGTCTGGGTGGGGTGCATGTGTCCCCCGTCCCCGGCGTTGATGACGGGAACCTCGGAGTACAGGCTGGCCGCCTTTGCCGCCCCCTCTCTGGGGTTTCGCATGACGATCACATCGGAATAGGCGGAGACCATCTTAATGGTGTCCTTCAGCGTCTCCCCTTTTGCCGTGGAGGAGCTTTTCGGGTCTGCAAAGCCGAACACCGTGCCGCCAAGGCGGAGCATGGCTGTCTGGAACGAGAAATTGGTACGGGTGGAGGGCTCAAAAAACAGGCTCGCCTCCAGCCTGCCCCGGCATGCGTCCAGATAATCCGCCGGGTGGTCCATGATCTCCTCTGCACGGGAGTAGATTCGCTCCCACTGCGCCCTTGTCAAATCTCCAAAGTCAATCAGATGCCGAAATCCCAAGCAAATCCCTTCCTTCCCGCCTATTCTATCACGCCTGCGGTTTTCCGGCAAGACTCTCCTCTCCGGCGATGCTTCAAAAAAAGCCGTCTTTCGGCGTATCTTTTTGTCTCTTTTGCGGCATACTTGGGTGGTATGACGAAAGGAGGGCACGGCATGGAATGGCTCTGGTACTTTTTCTTCTACTCCGCCGCAGGTCTGGTTTTGGAGACGCTTTTCGCCCTTGTGGCGCAGGGAAAGCTGCAAAGCAGAAAGACCCTGCTCTTTCTCCCCCTCTGCCCGGTCTATGGGCTGGGGGCAGTGGGGATTCTCCTGCTCCCCGCCGCTCTCCGGCAAAGTCCCCTGCTGCTCTTGCTCGCCGCCGGGGCGGTGTCCACGGCGGCGGAATATGTTTCCGCTCTGTTTTACGAATACGTCCAGAAGGTGCGCTTTTGGGATTACAGCGCCCTGCCCTTCCAGCTTCAGGGGAGAGTCTGCCTCCCCTTCTCCCTGCTCTGGGGGGTGCTGGTCTTCCCCATGGAGTACGGGGTGCAGCCGCTGGCGGAACGGCTCTGGACGGTGCTTCCCGTGGCAGTGACTGCGGGGCTTACGGCTGCCTTTTTTGCCGACCTCATCTGTACCACGCTGGTGCTGGAGCATGAGCGCAATCCCGCTGCCCTGCGCTGGTGGGTCAGAGACGGCGCAGCTTATCCAGCCCCTTTTCAATCAGCTGGGGAGGGATTCCCTTTTTCCGGGCAAAGGCAACTGCCTGATTCAATGTCATCGGCCGGATAAGGGGTGCAAGGGGATGGTTCCGGTAGTGCGGGGCAGCCTTCTCCAGCAGCGGCGCAACCTCCGGCCGGCGTTCCAGCTCGCCTATGGTGATTTTCCCGTCCTTTAAATCCATTCCACTGCCCTTTCCCTGTATAGCATCCCCTTCTTCGGGACAGAATAAAGCTATCCCAAATACAGGAGGTTCCAACCATGAACGATGTCAATGACTGCATCCGCTGCAGCGTCAGCACCTGCGCCTACCACGACGCCATCGCCCAGCACTGCACCCTGAAATCCATCAAGGTGGGCTGCTCTCAGTCAAAGCCCAAGAGCTGCGAGAGTACGCAGTGCGCTTCCTTCCAGCAGAGAAGCCTGTTTTAA
>CAJOOV010000238.1 GCA_905236265.1 uncultured Oscillospiraceae bacterium
AAAAGATGCAGAAATACATTGAGCAGGTTTCCAATCTCTGAGCAAATCAAAGCGTGGGGGAAAAACGCTAAGGGGTAAACTAAGGGGTAAAGCAAAATACAGACCAATGGAATAATAACAAATCAGAGCAAAATAAAGTAAATAATGTAAAAACCACCCGGAAATCCTTTGGATTTCCGGGCGTTTTCATAGTGGAGGCGGCGGGAATCGAACCCGCGTCCGAAAACAGATTCACAAAACCTTCTCCGAGCGCAGACGGTTATTTACATTCCCTCATGCAGACGTGAGCCGTCACACTGCTGCAATCAGTAGCTTCATCATGCATGGCACGGGCAAAGCTTACCGTACGCACGTTCGCCACTCAAGTCACGCCCCGAACCGGCTCGTGGCCCTTCCGGCCGGGACGGCTGCGCCTAATCAGGCAGCAGCAGCAACGTAATTATCGTTGTTATTTGATTTATAATTGCCCGTTTTAAGGCGGTCAGGCGCCGCCGCTCGCTGGTCCTGCTTCACCATCCCCGTCGAAACCAGTACGCCCCCAGATGAACCGGGAGGGGAGAACCTCTCCCGGTGAAATGGTAACAGATTTTTCAGGAAAAGGGAAGAGGCAGTTTACACCTTTTCCGGCGCAGGATACTCCACACCAAAAGTCTCCACCTTCATGGACTTGATCTTCTGCTCCGCGCGGGGCCGGTCGTTCCAATCCCGCTTGGCGTTTACGATTCTGTCAGCAACCTCCATGCCGGAAATCACCTTGCCAAAGGCAGCATACTCCCCGTCCAGATGGGGGCTGTCCTCCACCATAATAAAGAACTGGCTGCCTGCGGAATCCGGATCCATGGAGCGCGCCATGGACAGTACTCCACGGCTGTGCTTCAGATCGTTCTGAAAGCCGTTATGGGTAAACTCGCCCTTAATGCTGTAGCCGGGGCCGCCGTAGCCCATGCCCATGGGGTCGCCGCCCTGAATCATAAAGCCGGGAATGACCCGGTGGAAGATCAGACCGTCGTAAAAACCGGAGCCGGCAAGGGCGAGAAAATTATTGACGGTGTTGGGAGCCACATCCGGGTATAGCTCGGCAACTATGGTTCCGCCCAGCGCCATCTCAATTGTGATCTGGGGATTCTGTGCCATGAGAATGACCTCCTTTTAATATGTATCTGTCAGTGAACCGCACCATGCGGCGGCAGGGGAGAGGCAGCCCTCACCAGCTCTCCCTGCCTCTGGATTTCATTGCCCGCTCCATCTCCCGCTTGGCGGATTTCTCTGCGGCGGCGGAGCGTTTGTCATAGAGCTTCTTGCCCTTGGCAAGACCCAGCTCAACCTTCACCCTGGAATCCTTGAGATAGAGAGAGAGGGGAACCAGAGCATAGCCCTCCTGCCCCAGTCTGGCGTGAATACGCCGGATCTCCCGCTTGTGCATGAGCAGCTTCCGATCCCGCAGCGGGTCACGGTTAAAGATATTGCCCTTTTCGTAAGGGGAGATGTGCATCTGATAGAGAAACAGCTCGCCGTTTTTCACCTGGCAGAAGGCATCCTTCAGATTCACCTTACCCGCCCGAAGGCTCTTTACCTCCGTGCCGCACAGGGCGATACCGGCCTCAAAACGATCCTCAATAAAGTACTCGTGGAAGGCCTTGCGGTTGGAGGCAATGGGCTTGACACCCCGCTGAATCGCCATCGGATCACCTCCTTTAAACTGATTCTATCCATTATATCACGCCTGTCAAGACCTCAACCCTTGCAAGGCGTCATTTTGACATTTTAAATTCGGCGATTTGACGGATAAGAAAATTTTGGTTACAAATATTACAATCATGTATCCCGATTGTAATAAAATAGGCAGAATGATTGCAGAAGAATTACAATCACCTTGGGAAAACGTGGCAGCGCACCATTAATTTGCTTTGATTTTATCCATCCATAGTGATATACTAGTTCAGACTCAATTTGAGTTTCAAAGAGAGATCACAGTTGATGAGCCTCCCGCTGCGTGCCCGGTGGCAGGCTCGCACATGTTTGCTTTCACACAATAGACGATGTCTGCGGCGCTTCCCTCTCCGGGAAGGGCTGCGCTGGAAGGTGTAGGACATGCAGAAATATGTAATTAACGGCGGAAAGCCGCTTCACGGAGAGATCGAGATCAGCGGCGCAAAGAACGCCGCCGTAGCAATTCTTCCGGCAGCGCTGCTGGTAGAGGGTGTTTGCAGGATCGAGAACGTGCCGCAGATCAGCGACGTCACTCTGATCCTGCGTATTATTGAAGAGCTGGGGGCGAACGTCCGCTTCCTGAACAAGAACACGGTGGAGATTGACTCCACCCACATCTCCGGCTTTCGGGTGCCGGATGAGCTGAGCAGAAAGCTGAGAGCCTCCTACTATATGATCGGCGCTCTGCTGGGCAGGTTCGGGCATGCAATTGTTTCCATGCCCGGAGGCTGCGATCTGGGCAGCAGACCAATTGACCTGCACATCAAGAGCTTCGAGGCTTTGGGTGCCAGCGTAGACGTTGTCTCCGGATACGTCCACGCTCACGCCCCGGAGCAGGGACTTCATGGAAGCACCATTTATATGGATCAGGCCTCCGTGGGGGCGACCATGAACACCATGCTTGCAGCAGTGTGCAGCGAAGGCCGCACCTCTATCGAGAACGCCGCCAAGGAGCCTCACATTGTAGACCTTGCCAACTTCCTCAACTCCATGGGAGCGGACATCCGGGGCGCCGGTACGGACGTGATTCGTATCCGGGGCGTGGAACGGCTCCACGGCGGCACCTATTCCATCATCCCCGACCAGATCGAGGCGGGCACCTATATGGCAGCCGTCACCGCCGCAGGAGGGGACGTGCTGATTAAAAACGTTATCCCCAAGCATCTGGACTGCATCACGGCGAAGCTGGTGGAGATGGGCGCAAGGGTGGAGGAGATCGGAGATGCGGTGCGCATTTCCCGCTCCGGGCCGCTGAAGCGGGTCAATATCAAGACCATGCCCTATCCCGGCTTCCCCACGGATATGCAGCCCCAGATCTCCGCCTGTCTCTGTCTTGCCGACGGCACCAGCGTGGTGAATGAGGGCATCTGGGAGAACCGCTACCGCTATGTGGGCGAATTCCGCCGCATGGGGGCACAGATTCAGGTTGACGGAAAGATTGCCGTCATTGAGGGCGTGAATAAGCTGATGGGAGCCTCCCTGCGTGCCTGCGACCTGCGTGCCGGAGCGGCCATGGTGATTGCCGGGCTTGCCGCAAAAGGGAAGACGGAGATCACCCGCATCTTCTATATCGAGCGGGGCTACGAGGATCTGGTGGAGAAGCTCCGGGGTGTGGGTGCGGACATCCGTCTGGAGGAGGACGATGTGGAGGAATACCAGCGGGATGCAGATGTGGGCTGAACAGCCCCGGCTGGTTTTCGTATAAGCTGACAGCGGCGGCTCCGGCTGCCGCTGTTTTCCTGTGAGGAGAGAGAAAGAGAAATGGAATTCTATACCCTTGCCAGCGGCTCTTCGGGAAACTGTACCCTGATTTCCCATGCCTCCACCCATGTTCTGGTGGATGCGGGAATCTCCTGCCGGAAAATCACCACCCGGCTGGCGCAGATAGGGCTCTCCCTGCAGATGCTGGACGCAGTATTCATCACCCACACCCACTCCGACCACATCTCCGGTCTGGCTGTGATGCTGAAAAAATGGGAAGGCCGGGTCTATGCCAGCGCCGGGGCAGGGGAGGAGCTGGCATCCAAGGTGCCCACGCTGCGGGCGCAGCAGCTTTACATCCTCACACCGCAGGAACCGGTGCAGGCGGGGAGCCTGACGGTCACGCCCTTTTCTACCCCCCACGATGCGCCGGGGAGTATGGGGTATCATTTCGCCGCAGACGGGCGGCGCTTTGCCATTGCCACGGATCTGGGCTGGGTACAGCCCCATATCGTGAGCATATTGGACGGCGTTCACGCCGCCATTGTAGAGGCAAACCACGACCCGGACTGGCTGCGGGACGGCCCATACCCCTACCATTTGCAGCAGCGCATTCTGGGACAGTACGGCCACCTGTCCAATGAGGCCTGCGGAGAGCTTGCGGTGGCGCTGGCAAAGTCCGGCGCAAAGCTGCTGGTGCTGGGACATCTGAGCAAGGAGAACAATGCCCCGGAGCGGGCGTATGCCGTGGTGTCGGATTATCTTCGCAGTGCGCTCTGCCCGGAGGTACAGCTTTGGGTTGCGCCACGGGATGAGATCGGCGGGCCGTATCAGGTTTAGGAGGCGGGAGAGATGGTTCGTGTGACCCTGATCTGCGTGGGAAAGCTGAAGGAGGCGTTTTACCGTGGCGCAGCGCAGGAATACGAAAAACGCCTCGGTTCCCTGTGCAGATTTGAGCTGGTAGAACTGCCGGAGACCCGCCTGCCGGATGCGCCCTCCCCGGCGCAGATCGAACAGGCGCTGGAGCGGGAGGCAAAGCTGATTCTCGCCAGAATCCCCAGAGGGAGCGCAGTAGTGCCCCTGTGCGTGGAGGGGGAGACCCTGTCCAGCCCGGAGCTGGCCGGAGCCATGGAGCGCTGGGCGGTGCAGGGGGGCAGCAGCATCGCCTTTGTCATCGGCGGCTCCTTCGGACTGCATGAACAGGTGAAGCGGGAAGGGGTATTCCGCCTGTCCATGTCCCCGATGACCTTTCCCCATCATCTGGCACGGGTGATGGTGCTGGAACAGATCTACCGGGCGTTCCAGATCCGGCAGGGGACAAGGTACCACAAATAGCCCCTGACCGCCCCTGAACGGAGCCAGCCGCCCAAAATCCGCAAAACATTTTTCGGAAACCCTTCAATCCCTCTGGACAAATGCAGCGGGAAGCTGTTATAATAAACTATCTTCAAAAAATGATGGAGGTGTTTCCAATGTCCTATATGGATACCTATGAAAAATGGTTGAACTCTCCCGCCCTTTCCGCCGATGAGAAGGCTGAGTTGGAAGCGATCAAGGACGATCCCAAGGAAATCGAATCCCGTTTCTTTGGACCGCTGGAATTTGGCACCGCAGGTCTTCGCGGCACCATGTGCGTGGGTCTTCACCAGATGAACCGCCATGTGGTGGGTCACGCAACGCAGGCATTTGCCGAGGTTGTCAAGGCAGAGGGAGCCGAGGCATGTGAAAAGGGCGTTGTGGTCATCTGTGACTGCCGCAACCACTCGCAGGAGTTTGCCGAGACCGCCGCAGCGATTCTCGCTGCCAACGGCATCAAGGTCAAGCTGTTTGAGTCCCTGCGCCCCACTCCGGAGGTCTCCTTCGCCGTGCGCTATTACGGTGCGCAGGCAGGCATCAATATCACTGCCTCCCACAACCCCAAGGAGTACAACGGCTACAAGGTCTATTGGAGCGACGGCGCACAGCTTCCCCCTGTCCACGCTGATGTGGTAGCGGCCAAGATGAAGGAGCTGGATATCTTTGCCGATGTGAAGACCATGGATCTGGACGAGGCAAAGGCCAGCGGCATGGTCACGATTCTGGGCGAAGAGACAGACGAGAAGTTCTTGGAGCAGGTGATGGGTCAGGTCATTGACCGTGAGAGCGTGGCAAAGATTGCCGACACCTTCGGCATTGTCTACACCCCCTTCCACGGCACCGGCTACAAGCTGATTCCCGAGGCGCTGAAGCGTCTGGGCATGAAGAACGTCTACTGTGTACCTGAGCAGATGGTCATCGACGGCAACTTCCCCACGGTGGCCTCTCCCAACCCGGAGAACCCCGAGGGCTTCTACATTGCGGTAGAGCTGGCGAAGAAGCACGGCTGCGATCTGATTTGCGGCTCTGACCCTGACGCAGACCGTGTCGGCCTGATGGTCAAGAACTCCGCCGGGGATTATGTGGTGCTCAGCGGCAACCAGACCGGACTGCTGCTGGAGGACTATGCCATTCAGGTGCGCAAGCGCTTTGGCATCCTGCCGGAGAATGCCTATTGCAATACCACCATCGTCTCCTCCGCCATGGCCTCCAAGATCGCCGAGGACAACGGTGTGAAGTGCGCCCGCACCTTCACCGGCTTCAAGTTCCTGGGCGAGAAGAAGGACAAGCTGGAGAAGTCCGGCGAGGGCAAGGTCATCTTCTCCTATGAGGAGTCCTGCGGCTATATGTTCGGCGACTATGTCCGTGATAAGGACGCCGTCACTGCTATCGTCATCGCAGTGGAGATGGCCGCCTATTATGCCACGCAGGGCAAGACCCTGTATGATGCCCTCATGGATCTGTACGAGAAGTACGGCTACTACGGGGAGAAGACCCTGAATCTGGTCATGCCCGGTCTGGACGGCATGAGCAAGATGGCCGCCATTATGAGCAAGCTCCATGCCGAGCCCCTCACGCAGGTGGCAGGCACCAGAGTCGCCGTTGCCAAGGACTACAAGACGGGCACGGCTACCGAAACCGCTACCGGAAAGGTCAGCGAGATGGAGCTGAAGGACTCCAATGTCGTGTCCTACGACCTGGAAGACGGCACCACGTTCATCATCCGCCCCTCCGGAACCGAGCCTAAGATCAAGGTCTATATCCTCACCAGCGGCAAGACACAGGCCGAGGTGGACGAGAAGATCAAGAAGTATGTTGACTTCGCCCCCACAGTGAAGGAACTGGGCTGATTTCACCGTTTTTCATCCCTGCCCCCGCCGGTTCTCCGGCGGGGGCTTTCATCACAGACAAAGTCCTATGGACTTTGTCTGCGAGCTTTGCATCCATGCTGCGCGCACTCCCTTCGGTCGCACACTTGCATGGATAGCAGTATTTTTGCACCGA
>CAJOOV010000239.1 GCA_905236265.1 uncultured Oscillospiraceae bacterium
ATGAGTTACATGAGGCGAAACGATATTCGGTTGTACAATGTTCTTTTCCCCATTTGGATGCTAATCTGGTTTCCGTCTTGGCTCTGGCTTATTCTAATTCCACTGAACTATTTGATAGATTTGGGCGTAACAGCGTACTCTTTTCGGCGCAGCGGTGTGGATTACTACCATCACAAGGCCAAGCAGCATGTCTGGAAAATCTGCGTGATAGGTTTTTTATCTGACTTCGCCGGTTCCGGTGTACTCCTGCTTCCCCTCCTGTTGAGCGGAAAGAGTGTCTGGCTGGATCAGCACATCGGCGATGTGCTGCCTGCAAATCCATTTGCCGATCCCTTTGCGCTGCTTTATAGTCTGATTGCCATTGTGATGACCGGAATCCTGATTTACTACCTGAACCGCTGGATGCTGCGTAAAGACAAGTCTCTCTCCGAGCAGCAGGTTTGCCGAACAGCCCGCAATCTTGCTTTGTTTACAGCCCCTTATTTTTTCCTGATTCCCTCAACCCTTCTTTATCGCTGAATCACCTCAAGCGCAGGAGATTCTAAAAACCACTGCCATCAAGCCGTCTATGCGTTACGACATAGACGGCTTTTTTTAGAAAATACAGCGTTTGTCCCGTGAAGTGGTTGGCACGGCTGAAAAAACGGATTTATCTTAAAAACCACCTTTACGCAACTGTCGAAAAATGGTAAAATCAAGGGCAAACCATAAGGAAACGGGGGAGCAGCTATGCCGGTGATGAATGCAACAGAACGAGGACAAAGAGCAGAGTGGGGGCAAGTGCTCCCTCTGCTTCAGAGACTGGAGGCAGGGGAGCAGGTCACAGTGGAGGAACAGGCGTGGCTGGGTTCTCTTCGAGATATTACACTAAACAGTAGAGATGACACTCCGATTACCGATGTTCATCTGCGGCAATTGGTGAATGTCTGCCCAAACGTGGAAGCATTGTTCCTTATCTATCAGGAATCTCTGGATTTGTCCTTGCTGAAGGGTTTGGGCGGACTGCATACGCTCGCACTGGAGGGTGATGCGGAGATTGACCTGTCTCCGCTGGCGGAACTGAAGGAACTGAGGATTCTGAACTTGCTCTGCCCATCCGTCAGCGACCTGTCTCCGCTGGCGGAGCTGAAAAGGCTGGGGTTTCTCGCCTTGGACTGCCCATCCGTCACAGACCTGTCCCCCCTCCGAGATTTGACAGAATTGAGGCGTCTTTCATTGGAGGGACTGCATCTGGACACCCTGCCCCGTTTCTGCGTGCGGGAGGACTTAGCACTTAACTTGCCGGACACCACCTTTTCCTGCCAGCCGGAGGCGCTCTTTCGCCTTCCCACCCGGCAGATCCTCAGCACCTACTACGACGTCCCTCGTGTGAAGATCAACGAGGGGAAGGTGATCTTTCTGGGCGATGAGGATGTGGGCAAAACCCACACCATCCAGCGCATCCTCGCCCACGGGGAGAAAAGGGAGTTTAACACCAAATCCACTCCCGGCGTGGAAATCCAGACCTTTGACTGCGGGGACGGAACCCAAATCCGGTTCTGGGACTTTGGGGGACAGGAGATTATGCACTCCATGCACCAATGCTTTCTGACGGAGCGAACCTGCTATGTAGTCGTGGTGCGTACCAGAGCTGGGGAAAGCCCCATGGCTCAGGCGCAAAAGTGGCTGCGGACGGTGGCAGGTTTTTCAGAGCAGGTGTCCGTGCTGCTGCTGGTGAACCAGTGGGCGAATGTCACACCCAGAATGGACATCGACGGCGATGCGCTTCGGCAGATCTGTCCCGCCCTTTCCGACGTGGTCTATTACTCCGCTTTGGAGGACACCCAGACGGCATTTATCGAACGGGTGACACAGCGCATACGGCGGGAGGTCGCCCGGCTGGACAGCATCAAGCTGGAGCTGCCCCAGAGTTGGGCGGATATCCGCACAGAGCTGCTGGGGATGAAAAAGTCCCATATCACATGGAATACTTATCTGAGCATTTGCCGCAGGCACGGGCTGGGCGGCAGGGACAAGGAGATTGCCTCCATTCGGATGTGGCTGCTGGAATGGCTCAACGATATGGGGGTCTGCTTCAGCTATCACAAAAACGCCCCCGAACGGGCGACAGCTCTGAAGGAGTATAAGGTGCTTCAGCCCAAGTGGCTGACAGAGGGGCTCTACCGCATTATCAATAACGGCAAGCTTGTCACCACCAGCGGGCGTGTGTCCCATAAGGATCTATGCTCCATACTGCGGCTGGAGAACCCGCATTTTTTGGCGGTGGACAAGCGGATCTCCTTCCGGGAAACGGATGAGCGCTTTGTTCTGGAGGTCATGCGCAAGCTGGGGCGCTCCTTCCAGTATAGCGAGGAGACGGAGTTTATTCCTGAGCTGCTCAGTGAAATACGCTCGGAGTTTGCAGAGCCCAGAAGAGAGGACTTTGCTCCCCCGGTGACCGTCTCCCTCAAGCTCGCCTATCTGCCGCTGGGTCTGGTACACCAGATTATGCTGGATCTGTTCGATTACGTCGATGGTGTCCTGTGGCTCAGAGGGGTACGCCTTCGGGATGGGGATACCGTGGTGCTGGTCGAGGGGGAATCGGGTGCGCCTGTGGTGCGCTTTCGGGTCTACCGCCGGGGAGAGCAGCAGAATGATGGGTGTCTCCTGTTTATGAGGGCGTGGCAGCTGGCAAAGCGCTATATCAGAGACAAAAGGCTGGTGCTGGAGAGCGAGAAAATCCGCATTGAAAAGGGAGAAGCTGTGGCGGAGCACCCTGTTGACATGATTCTGCAGGCGTGGGAGAGAGCTGAGGACAGTCCTCTGCAGTGCGAAGCACGTACCTATGAGACGGTCCCGGCTTCTGCGATGCTCTATCCCCTGTTTCCCAGGGAGCTGCTGGACAGCCTGCGCAGGCGGGATTTGCTGGCAGGGGAGTGGAGCGAAGCAGAGTCCGGCGCTGCCCTCACTGCGGCGGCTGCCGTCTACCCCTACACCACCGACGAAACAGTTCGTGCCCTCCCGAAGGAACGGCGGGAACTGCTGGCGGCGTACCCCTCTGTGGAGCGGGACAACCTGTCCCCGCAGGTCTTGCTGGCCATGATATGGCGCAGGGACGAGGGCTTCGCCCGATGGCTGGAGGCGAAGGGCACGCTGCGCCCTGAATGGAAGAACGGAAAGGCTAAAACAGAAAGCGAGGGAGGCACTGTGCCGATTAAACTGGAAATCAGAGGTATCAATCATAACCTGTTTCTGTGGTCTGAAAACTCACCGCTTTACAAAATGGCGGTTGGCAGTGCTGACTCTGACCATAAGTTGATGTATCAGGCATTGGGTCCCAACGAGCACAGCCGATATGTGGGCTCTTTTGCACTGATGCAGGCAATCTGGAGCAGCCACCCGGAGCTGGGGCTTGCGCCGGACTATGAGCTGCTGGCAGAAAATGAGTTCAGCGGTGCATACTACCCTCGGTACCGGGATCACACCACACATATGTTTAAGGTTTTTCTGCTGGGTCTGTACCTGTATGAAAAAAGCAAGACAATCCGGGAAGCCGTTCGGAAGAAGCTGCCCACGCAGGAGGCGTTTCTCTCAGTGTGGATACTGACCGCCCTGTATCACGACATCGGATACGTCATCGAGACGGAGGAGGGATACTGGGACGGCGAGAATGGAAAGCGAGTGTTGGAGCGGTATAATGAGCGGCTCGCCACGCCGATTGCCCATCTGTTCCCGGATGTGATAGACCGCACTGACGAGAAAGTAGCTCAGGAGGAAAAGCGTCTTCAAATCCCAAATGCTAACCAGCAAAGGCTGGAAGATAAGCTGGAGCTTTTTCAGGGTATTGGCCCTGATATAAGGCTGTCTGCATCTGAGAACACAAATCCCATCAGGGGTTATTATGAATATGCAAGCGCACGGCAAAGTGACAGAACCTTCTACGACCATGGCATTGTCAGTGCATGTATGCTGCTTTTTACCTGCGATGCTCTGTGTGAGTATATGCAGAAGGCAGAAGCGATGGAATTGTATTCGAAGCAGAAGGAGAAAGTGGAGTTCTTTTTAGACCATGCAGATGAATACAAGGCATATTCCCAAATGGCCGCTACAGCAATTGCACTCCATAACCTGCAAAAGAATTGGACGGAGGAAAAAAGGACGGCAATGCGGCGGAGTAGGGAAAAAGTAACCATTGACAGATTCTGCATCCCTCAAAGGGAATACCCCATCGCCTATCTCCTGCGTCTGTGTGATGAAATGCAGTGTTGGGATCGCATGAGCTATCGCTCTCCTCTGGGGAAAACACGGAACTCTCTGGATCAGGATAAGCTGGCATTATCCAACCGGCTGGATGAGGTTAATTTCGAAGTGAAAGACGTGGCGGCGAGAAAGTCGCTGAAAGATGCGCTGGATGGCATTTTGGAGCCTTCCCCGTGGAATTATCTGTATATCGTTCCCTGAGCAATCGCCGGATAAAGCGGATGATTTTAGACATTAAACCGTATGTTCTTTAGAAATACGGAAGAGCGTGATTTCCTTTTAAGAGATCATTTCTGCAGGGATAGGGCATTTTGTTGTCTTGACAGGGTATCAGAACAATGCTATATTTAGTTAGTAAATTCTAACTAACGCCTGCTCTGCACCGGGCAGGCGTTCTGCATAGGCAAGAGTTAGAAAATTCTAATATTGAGCGGTGAAGCGAGAACTGACAGGAGGAATGCTTATGGAAGGCAGGCAAAAATCATCCTCACCCATTGGCTGGGTGCTGGGACAGACCGGGGATCACGGAGGACAGTATATCCTCAGCGTAGTTCTGGCGGTCATCGGCGTGGCGTTTTCCGTTGCGCCCTATTTTGTGGTAGTGGGCATTGTGCAGGGGCTGATGAGCGGGGAGCGGGTATTCTCCTTCTACCTGACACGCTGTCTGCTTATGGCTGTCCTCTGGCTGGGAAGGGTGCTGCTTCACGCATGTTCTACTGCCACCAGCCACAGGGCGACCTTTGCCGTGCTGGGAGAGATTCGCAAGCGCTGCACGGAAAAGCTGAGCCGTATGCCCCTCGGCGCTGTGCTGGAACAGAGCTCCGGCGCTTTGAAGAATACCCTGATCGAGCGGATTGACAGCATTGAGACCACCCTTGCCCACATTGTGCCGGAGTTTACTGCAAATCTCCTGATTCCGGTGGTAATCCTGATTTACGTCTTTTCCATTGACTGGAGAATGGGTCTGGCTTCTCTTGCCACGGTGCCGCTGGGGATGTTCTGCTATGTGCTGATGATGGTAGGCAGCGGAGACTTCTATGCCCGCACCGTCACCGCCACCAAGGCGCTGAACGATACGGCGGTAGAATACATCGGCGGCATTCAGGTGATTAAGGTATTTGGCAAAACCAAGTCCAGCTATGAGCGTTTTTTCCACGATGCCTATGAGGCAGCCCACAGCTTTATCGACTGGATGCAGGCAAGTATTCTGCCCTTTACCTTTGCCATGGTCATTATGCCCTCAACCATGGTCAGCGTCCTCCCCATCGGCGGTCTTTTGGTGAAAAACGGCAGTCTGAGTCCACAGGACTTTGTGACCATCATTATTCTCTCAGTGGGTGTCATCACCCCGATCATCACCATGATGAGCTATTCTGACGACTTTCGCACCATGGGCACCATTTTCGGTGAGGTGCGCGCCATTTTGGAGGCACCGGAGATGACACGCCCTTCGCAGGGCAAAGTGCCGCAGGGCAATGACCTGCATTTGCAAAACGTCCACTTCTCCTATCAGGATAAAGAGGTGCTCCACGGGGTGTCCATGGACATTCCGGAGGGCAGCTTTGTGGCGCTGGTAGGACCCAGCGGCAGCGGCAAAAGCACCATTGCCCGTCTGATCGCCTCCCTCTGGGACGTATCTGGGGGCAGCATTTCCATAGGCGGCACCGACATTCGGGAGATTTCCCAACAGGCTTACGCGGATAAGATTGCCTTTGTCTCTCAGGACAACTACCTGTTCAACATGACTGTCCGGGAGAATATCCGTCTGGGGCGACCCTCGGCAACAGATGAAGAGGTGGAAGAAGCCGCCAGACAGTCTGGGTGCCATGATTTTATCAGCCAACTGGAAAACGGCTACGATACCCTCGTAGGTTCCTCCGGCGGTCATCTGTCCGGGGGTGAACGACAGCGCATCTCCATTGCACGGGCAATGCTGAAGGCAGCTCCTGTGGTCATTCTGGATGAAGCCACCGCCTACACCGACCCGGAAAACGAGGCGGTCATACAGCGCTCGGTGTCGAAGCTGA
>CAJOOV010000240.1 GCA_905236265.1 uncultured Oscillospiraceae bacterium
ACGTTTCCGAGACGGGCTGGAATAGAGGAGTGCCTACGGCATTTTATCCCACTCGCCCTGAAACGTGCCACAGGCACGTTTCCGAGACGGGCTCATCCCATGGGGGAAGGCTGCGCGTCTTCCCTGTTTTCCGGTGCAGGTTCTCCCCGTGTGCGTCCCCTTCATTCCCAATTGCAGGAAACGGCTCTGCTCTCGCAGAGCCGTTTCCTTTACAGTTGTTGCATGAGCTGGCCCACCCCGGTAATCAGGGTGTACACAGCGGCGGCGGCGCTGGCAATACCCAGCAGCAGGAACACCACGGGGTTTCCCCTCTGTTCCTCTTGATGGAGACATTTCCAGCGGCTGTTAAAGCACTGGACGGACAGCCCGGCGGCCAGGGGGAAGGTCATAATGCCGGGAATCCCTGTGAGCAGGCGGGTGGTGGCGATAAAGTAGGTGCTTAAAAACACCAGAATCACCATATAGACCACGCCCACCATGGCCCAGATGCGCTTGTTCTGCATGGAGCTTACTTCTTGTTCTGCTTTTTCAGCTCGGCCAGAATCTCAGTGAGCAGCTCCTCCGTGGTGGGCTTGGGCTCCTCAGGCTCCGGCTCGGGGGCGGGCTCCTCTTCCTTTTTGGGAGTCATTTTGTTCACAGCCTTCACAATGCTGAACACCACAAGGGCGGTAATCAGGAAGGTGATAATGGCGTTGATGACAGCGCCCACGCCAAAGCCGCCGGGCGCCCACTCGGCAAAGGTGCTGTCCGGGATGGCCAGACCGATAATGGGGGTGAGCAGGTTCTCCACCACGGAGGTGACAATGGCGGTAAATGCGCCGCCGACCACAACGCCCACTGCCATATCCAGCACGTTGCCACGGGCAATAAAGTCCTTAAACTCTCCGATAAAGCCTTTTTTCTCTTCCATTTTGCTCTTCCTCTTTCCTTAGTTTTATCTTCTGCCTCCTGATTTGCCGACCCTTGGGCTGCGGGCAGACAGGGGGCGGGAAAACGGGTTATTCTGCGCTGTCCTCAGCAGCGGCGGCTTCTTCGGCGGCGGGAGCCTCCTCAGCGGCGGGGGCATCGGCGGGAGCCTCCTCCACCTCGATCTCCACCACGGCCTCCGTGTCCTCCTCGGCGAAGGGCTCTTCCACTTCCTTCTCCTCTGCCGGCTCCACCACAATCTCGGACTCCTCGCCGGACTTGTCGGCAAAGGGCTCCTCCACTGCGGCATCATCTGCCATCATCTCTACCTCGAAGTCGTTGGCATCAATGGCGGCCTCCTGTTCCTCAACCTTCTTGTTGATGAAGGGGAGCAGCTCCATGGTATAGGTGTCCTCTTCCTCGCCGGCCTCCTTGCGCAGCTTCCACAGCAGCCCGCCCAGCTCGAACTCACCGCTGTCCTTATCGGACTTGAAATGATAGGGAACCAGAGCCGCTGCCGCTGCCACTGCGCCTGCTGCGCCGATGATCTTGACGATTTTCTTCATTTGACACACCTCTTTTTTTATCTTTTATCGCAGAGGGTATTGCTCCCTCTGAAATAAACGGCTTTACTGTTCCGCCTTGGGCGTGATAACGCTCTTGCCGCCCATGTAGGGGCGCAGCACCTCCGGGATGTTCACGGAGCCGTCGGCGTTCAGGTTGTTTTCCAGCAGTGCGATGAGCATACGGGGAGGCGCTACCACGGTATTGTTCAGGGTGTGCGCCAGCACGGTCTTGCTCTTGCGCTTGCCCTTGCCGTCCACATAGCTCTCCCGATAGCGGATGCCCAGCCGTCTGGCCTGTGCGTCTCCCAGATTGGAGCAGGAACAGACCTCGAAATACTTCTGCTGACGGGGCGACCATGCCTCAATATCGCAGCTCTTCACCTTCAAATCTGCCAGATCCCCGGAGCAGCACTCCAGCTGGCGCACGGGAATATCCATCGACCGGAACAGCTCCACGCTGTAGCGCCACATCTTTTCGTACCAGTCCATGGAGTCCTCCGGCTTGCAGACCACGATCATCTCCTGTTTCTCGAACTGATGGATGCGGTACAGTCCCCGCTCCTCGATGCCGTGGGCACCCTTCTCCTTGCGGAAGCAG
>CAJOOV010000241.1 GCA_905236265.1 uncultured Oscillospiraceae bacterium
AGGTGCCCAAGGCTCACGCCTATCTGGACGGCGATCATAGTTTTGGCAAGGTGGTTGTGGTAATCTGAGCATGCAAAAGATGGCTGCGACGGTTCAGCATAAGGGTGTATCGCCTGATAGAGGAAATTCTGTTCGGTCGGATTCATTTCCGGCGTATACGGCGGAATAATAACTCTATGCTATCCGGCACACAGAGCGATTCCGCTCTGTGTTTGTGCGCCTTTTTCAGGAAACAATATTCACAATGCCCCGGTTTTGGGGCAAATAGAAGGGCTGTCTCGCAACGATCCTTGAAATCGTTTTGAGACAGCCCCTTGTTTCGTATCAGCCGCCCAGATATGCCTTCTGCACCCGTTCGTCAGTGAGAAGCTGCTTTGCCTCCCCGCTCATGGAGACACGGCCTGTCTCCAGCACATAGGCCCGGTCAGCCACGGAAAGCGCCATCTGCGCATTCTGCTCCACCAGCAGGATAGTGGTGCCGGACTGGCGCAGCTCCCGGACGATGGAGAAAATCTGCTCCACCAGAATGGGCGCAAGCCCCATGGACGGCTCGTCCAGCATCAGCAGCTTAGGCCGGGACATCAGCGCCCTGCCCATGGCCAGCATCTGCTGCTCGCCGCCGGAGAGGGTTCCCGCCATCTGCTTATAGCGTTCCTTCAGCCGGGGAAAGCGCTGGTACACGTCCTGAATGGAGCCCTCAATCTCCGAGGAGGGGCGGGTAAAGCCCCCCATCTCCAGATTCTCCTGCACCGTCATCTGTAAAAAGACCCGCCGTCCCTCCGGGCACAGGGCAAGGCCGTGGGAGATGATCTTATGGGCAGGCACGCCCAGAATGCTGCTGCCCTCAAAGCTGACGCTGCCGCTGCGGGGCTTGAGCAGCCCTGCCACGGTGTTCAGGGTGGTGGACTTGCCTGCGCCGTTGGCGCCGATCAGCGTCACCACCTCCCCCTCGTTCACCTCAAAGGAGACGCCCTTAATGGCATGGATGCTGCCATAGTAGACGTGCAGATCCTCTACCTTCAGCATACTCATACTCCGTCCTCCTTCTGCTTGCCCAGATACGCCTCGATCACCTGAGGATTGCTCTGAATCTCCTCCGGGGTGCCCTTGGCGATGATTTTGCCGTAGTTCAGCACTGCGATGCCCTCGCAGATGCCCATGACCAGATTCATGTCATGCTCGATGAGGAGAACGGCAATCTGGAAGGTGTCCCGAATCTTGCGGATGTTCTCCATCAGCTCCGCCGTCTCCGAGGGGTTCATGCCCGCCGCAGGCTCGTCCAGCAGCAGCAGGCTGGGCTTTGTGGCCAGCGCCCGGACAATCTCCAGACGGCGCTGGGCGCCGTAGGGCAGGCTCCCCGCCTCGTGGTTTGCCAGATCCTGCATATTGAAGATGCTCAAAAGCTCCAGCGCCCGCTCATGCGCCTCCCGCTCGCTGGCCCAGTGCCGGGGCAGGCGGAGAATGCTGGAAAACATGCCGCACTGGACGGAGTTATGCAGGCCGATGCGCACATTGTCCTCCACCGTCAGGTTGGAAAACAGCCGGATATTCTGGAAGGTACGGGCGATGCCCGCCTTGTTTACCTGAACGGCGTCCATGCCTGCGGTGTCCTGTCCATTGAGCAGGATAGTGCCCCGCGTGGGCTTATAGACCTTGGTGAGCAGGTTGAACACAGTGGTCTTGCCTGCGCCGTTGGGGCCGATCAGGCCGGAGATCTCCGTTCTGCCGATGGTGATGTCGAAGTTCTCCACCGCCGTCAGGCCGCCGAAGTCAATGCCCAGATGCCGGGTTTCCAGCACCGGGAGCTTGTACAGGTCACGCTCCGGGATAATGCTGGTGCTGGGCATGGGCACCATTTTTGTCCGCTCTCTAGCCATCTATGCCGCCTCCCTTCCGGGTCTCCTCCGGCTTCTTCCAGAAAGCCAGCCTTCCCTTTACCTGATTCCATGTGTTTTCCAGCACCGGGTTGTGGCTGACCAGCATCACCAGAATCAAAACGATTGCATACAGCAGCATACGGTAGTCGTTCACCGCACGCAGCGCCTCCGGGAGAATCGTCAGCACCGTGGCGGCGATAATGCTGCCCCGGATATTGCCCATGCCGCCCAGCACCACAAAGACCAGCACCAGAATGGAGGTGTTGAAGTCAAACTTCTTGGGCAGCACGGAGGAGTAGTTCAGGGCATACAGCGCCCCGGACATGCCTGCCATGGAGGCGGAGGTGACAAAGGCCATCAGCTTGTACTTGGTGACGTTAATGCCCACGCTCTCCGCCGCAATCCGGTTGTCCCGCACGGCCATAATCGCCCTGCCGCTGCGGCTGCGAATCAGGTTCAGCGTCACCGTCAGCACCAGCAGCACCAGCAGAAAGCCTGCCAGAAAGGTGCTCTGCTTCTGGATGCCCACGGCTCCCATAGGGCCGTTGATCAAAACGGTTCCCTCCTGCAGTCCCAGAGAGGCGGCATCCTTTCCGGAGAAGTGGAGTCCCCTGCCGTCCACGCCCACATAGATATTATTGAGCAGGTTCTTGATGATCTCGCCAAAGGCAAGGGTGACAATGGCCAGATAGTCCCCCTGCAGACGCAGCACCGGCACGCCTACGATAAAGCCCGCCAGCGCAGCCATCATGCCGCCCACTACAATGGCCAGCAGCAGGCGCACAGCGCCGGGGAGGAAGCTCAGGCTCATGGAGACGATCACCCCGGTAAAGGCACCCACGCTCATGAATCCGGCATGTCCCAGACTCAGCTCCCCCAGAATGCCCACCGTCAGGTTCAGACTCACTGCCATGCAGATATAGACGCAGATGGGCACAAGCTGTCCCCGCAGGGAGCTGCTCACCCGCCCGGCGGCATCCATGCCCTGAACCGCCAGAAAGGCAATGACCACAATGGCATAGGTAATCAGGTTGCTCCGGGTTGTCTTACTCAGTTTCTTCATCTCGCCACCTCACACTTTCTCTGTGATCTTCTTGCCCAGAAGACCGGTGGGTCTGATGAGCAGCACCACGATGAGGACGGTAAACACAATGGCATCGCTGAGCTGGGTGGAGATATAGGCTCTTGCGAAAATCTCGATCACGCCCAGCAGGATTCCCCCCAGCATGGCGCCGGGGATGGAGCCAATGCCCCCCAGAACCGCCGCCGTAAACGCCTTGATGCCGGGCATGGAGCCGGTGGTGGGCATCAGGGTGGGATAGGCGGAGCAGAGCAGCACCCCCGCAATGGCCGCCAGTCCGGAGCCGATGGCAAAGGTGAGGGAGATGGTGCGGTTTACGTCAATGCCCATGAGCTGGGAGGCGCCCTTGTCCTCAGACACCGCCCGCATGGCCTTGCCTGTTCTGGTCTTTCCGGTGAAGGTGGTCAGGGCCAGCATAATCACGATATTGGACAAAATGGTGACAATCGTCACAGCCGTGACCCGAAGCTGTCCGCCGAAGAGCTCCAACCCCGGAACGCCGTCCAGAACGGATGTGAAAACCTTGGGGTCGGACTTCCAGATGAGCAGCGCCGCATTCTGCAGGAAATAGCTCACGCCGATGGCGGTAATCAGCACCGCCAGAGAGGGCGCAGCGCGCAGGGGCTTATAGGCAAGGCGCTCGATGATGATGCCCAGAACGGTACACACCAGCATGGCCAGAACAACGCCAATGGCCGGGGGCAGGGACAGATAGCTCATGGTGCAGAAACAGATGTAGGCTCCCACCATAATCACGTCTCCGTGGGCAAAGTTCAGCATTTTTGCAATGCCGTAAACCATGGTGTAGCCCAGGGCGATAATGGCATAAATACTGCCCAGACTGATGCCGTTGATGGTATTGAGAAGCAGATTCATACCCGGACTCTCCTTTCTCTCCTGTTTCGTATAGTCCACTGCGAGGGTCGCAGGAAATACCGGCGACCCTCGCAGCTTTTCTATGGGGATATGTGTCTGAACGCACAGAGATTACATGCCGACGTACTTGCCGTCCTGAATCACCATGCCCTTGGGGTCCTTGGAAACCTCGCCGCTCTCGCTCCAGGACACACCGGTGCCGGTGATGCCGTCGAAGGTGAAGCCGCCGTTGAACACGCCGATCAGCGTCTCGCAGATCTCCTCAGCGGACATATCTGCGCTCACGCCTGCCTGATTGCATGCCTCATAGATGGCATATACGCAGTCATAGGCATCGGCGGCGAACTGGTTGGGGATGTCGCCGTAGGTCTCCTGATAGGTCTTGACGAAATTCTGGGTGCGCTCGTCCTCAGCGTCAGCGTTGAAGGGGGTGAGCAGCATGACGCCCTCGGCCAGCGCAGGGTCAAAGCCCTCCATGGTCAGAATGCCGTCCATGCCGTCCACGCCGAAGAATGCGGGGGCATAGCCCATATCCCGTGCCTGCGTGAGAATCAGAGAGGCAGGGGTGTAGTACATGGGCAGGAACACCAGATCTGCGCCGTTGTTCTTGGCATCGTTGAGCTGCACGGAGAAGTCGTTGGCAGTCTCGTCGGTGAAGGTGGTGACGGAGACGATCTCCAGACCCACGTTGGCAGCCTCGGCGGAGAACTTGTTGTAAATGCCGGTGGAATAGGCGTCGCCGTTGTTATAGATCACGGCGATCTTGGTGCCCAGACCCTGCTGGGAGATATACTGGGCGGATGCGGTGCCCTGGTTGGGGTCGGTGAAGCACATCTGGAACACGTTGTCCTTGCGGGAGATACCGTCGGTCTGGCCACCGATGACATCCACAGAGGAGGCGGACGGGGTCAGCTCGAAAATGCGGTCAGCGTTGGACTCTGCGGCCACAGCCACGCAGGGGCCGGTGGTGGTGGTGCCCACCAGAGCCTGCATACCCCAGTCCTTCAGGTTGTTGTATGCGTTGACGCTCTTCTCAGGGTCATGCTCGTCGTCCTGCCAGTTCAGCTCGAACTGCAGTCCGCCCAGTGCGTTGATCTCCGCCACGGCGATCTCAGCGCCGTGCTGGGTGGCCTGACCGTAGATTGCAGCAGCGCCGGACGTGGGGCCGATGCCGCCCAGCTTGATGGCGGCGCCGGTGCTCTCAGCAGGAGCGGCGCTCTCGCCCTCAGCCGCGGCACTCTCGCCCTCAGCCGCCTCGCTGCCGGAGGCGGTATTCCCCTCAGAGCTGCCGCCGCAGGCAGCAAGGGAGAACACCATTGCCAGTGCAAGGAGAAGGGCAGTCAGTTTCTTCATTTGATTCATGTTTTTCCCTCCAATTCATTTTGCAGGCATTCCAAAGGACACTTGCAAATTTACAATAATTTAACACATTATCCCTCTCCCGTCAAGAAAGGGGCGCTCATAGAATCGCTAAATTCTCTCCCTCTCAACCCAAACTCTTTCGTGTATTTACGCTAATGATTTAAAGCGCTCCACTGTTTTTCTCCCAAGTCTTGCATCTCTCCGGCGGGGAGGGTATACTTTTCTTCGTAAATACGGACAGGAGGCGGTTTTGATGGGCGTTTCGTGGCTTGATCTGGAGCATTACCCCCGGCGGGAGCATTTCAACCTGTTTCGCACCATGGCATATCCCTATGCAGGGGTGAGCGTGGAGGTGGAGGCAGGGGATTTGGTGCGCCTTTGCAGGCAGCGGGGAGAATCCTTCTACCTCTGCTTCCTCCATGCTGTGGCGCTGGCAGCGGACTCCGTGCCGGAGCTGCGGCGGCGGATTCGGGGCAGCGGCATTGTGGAGTACGACGCCTGCCCCACCTCCCACATTGAACTGCTGGAGGACGAGACTTACTGCTATTGCACCCTGCACCACCACATGCCTTTGGAGCAATACCTGACCTACGCCAAAGAGCAGCGGCGGCTCTGCCGGGCGAAGGGGAGCATTGAGGAGGACGGCGACCCGGAGGGGATGTATTTTATCTCCACTCTGCCGTGGCTGTCCTACACCGCCCTGCTCCAGCCGGTCTCCTGCGGCAATGACTCCAACCCCCGCATCACATGGGGACGGTATCAGGAGAAGGCCGACGGGGCAATTACCCTTCCCGTCTCCCTGCTCGTCCACCACGCTCTGGCGGACGGGGTGCATATCGCCCGGTTCTATGCTGCGCTGGACAGGGAGCTTGAAGCGCTCTGCTCTGGGCTCAGTGCGCCCACATCCGGCGAAAATGCCGCCGGTTCTTCCCCAGAGGGGGTGCATCTGGCAGACGGGAAGTGAAAAAACAGCCCGGAAACGCTTATAGAAAGACGTTTCCGAGCTATTTTCATGACCCGTCGGGGATTCGAACCCCGGACACCCTGCTTAAAAGGCAGGTGCTCTGCCGACTGAGCTAACGGGTCATATACTGGGAT
>CAJOOV010000242.1 GCA_905236265.1 uncultured Oscillospiraceae bacterium
GAAGGGGGACGAGCTGGTCTTTGCGGTGAACCCGGAGGGGAATGACGCATGGGACGGCGGCAGGCTGTCCGTGACCATCACCCCGGAGACACAGAACCTTCTGCAGTCCGTTCTGACGGCGGCGAAAAAGACCGTTCTGGAGGTCATCAAGCCCGGTCTGCGTATCAAGCCCGTTATCGTGGCAGAGGAGCCGAAGGAAGCACCTGCTGCGCAGCAGGTCAATGAGCCTGACACAGCAGACACCCCGGAGACCACAGAGCAGCAGAAACCCGCTGCTGAGGAGACGGCGGTAAAGGAGCCGGAACAGCAGGCGAGCGAAGCAGCAGCCGGGAAGGACGCAGTTCAGCCTCAGGAGCCTGCCTCTCAGGAGGAGAAGGAAAAGGCGAAGCCGGAGGCGGCAGAAGCGCAGGAGAAGCCCGAGACAGAGCTTCCCACAGAGAGCGGACAGGAGGACGCCATGCTCCCCGAGCCGCAGGAGCTTTTGCCTGCGCAGGAGGAGCCTGACGAGCTGGATTTGGAGCCGATTCCGGAGGAGGAGCCGGAGCCGTCCCAGCAGCCTGAGCCGACGGAAGAGGGCTGACCGCCTCTCTCCCGAAACGGAAAAGAAGAACCCCCGGAGGGCGACATCCGTCCTCCGGGGGATGAGAAAACAGGATTCCGTTCCAAAAGGAATAGAATCCTGTTTCTTTTTCTATATCAGCCTTTTTTCGTACTGCTGCGAAAGACCGGCTCTGTCTGGGCATAGGTAAGGCAGAAGGGGCGCTGGGGGGACTGCAGGCGGGCGAGGAGAACATCTGCCGCCAGCACGCCCATGTCAGCGCTGTGGATATTGACCGTGGTAAGTCCGGGTTCAATAATGGCGGATTCCGGCGTGTTGTCAAAGCCCGCCACCATCACGTCGCCGGGAATGGACAGCTCCATCCGCTTCAAAGCCAGCATGAGCTTTACGGCGTGGTAGTCGTTGGCGCACACAAAGCCCTCCGGCAGGCGGGGCATCTGCTGAAGCTGCGCCACGGTCCAGTCAATGTCCGCATATTCGCCGCCGTCCGGGTGGAGAATGCACACATCCCGGTCAACGGGAATCCCCGCATCCCGCAGGGCGGCGCAGAACCCGCCCCAGCGCTCGTGAAAGCTGTTGCAATGCAGCACATCTCCCACAAAGCCCAGCGTCCCCGCCCCCTGCTCCACCATCTGTTTTGTGATGCGCATGGCAGAGGTGACATTCTCCATGGAGAGAATATCGCAGGGAATCATGCTCCTGTTTGCCCCGCAGTATCCGTCCACCGCCACCGTGGCCATGCCCAGCGCAGACACATGGCGGATAAACGCCTCGTCAAACAGCTCGATGCACAGCACCCCCAGCGTGTTGTCAATGGCCATCTGGGAGGGGAGCTGGAGCTGGGATACCTCCTGCGCCGTCAGCTCGTACATCTGCACGGAATACCCGCTGCGGCACACGGCATCCGTGAACGCCTTGATAAACAGTGCGCCGAAGTGGTGGTTCAGGGGGTTGCTGCTGGACAGCACCGCAATGCTCCCCGGAGCCGCCGCCTTGGGGGGAGCGGGAAGCTCCTGAGTGTAATAGCCCAGCTCCTGCGCCTTCATCATCACGAACTGCCGGGTGCTCTCTGTGACGTTTCCCCGGTTGTTGAATATCTTGGACACCGTATTTCGGGAGAGATTGCAGGCGTCTGCAATCTCCTGTATGGTGACTCGCTTACGGATCATTTCCTTTTCTCCATCCTGTCTGTAGTGGGTCATGCTGGTACCTGACGGGCATATCTGGCTCATTATAGCACATGAAACGATTGTACACAAGGGAAACAGACAGCCCTGCGTAAAATCATTCCGGGGGCTGATTCTCCTACGGAGCGGTGGATGGGGGAACCTCTGGCCTGTCCTGAATCGTTTCAATCAGAAAGGGGGGAGGGTTTTGCAGCAGGGAGTTGATTTCCCGCAGCAGCGCCCGCTCTGCGGGTTCATAATACTCAAATTGACGCTCGAAGAAACGATAGTACGGTTCAAGACCTGCCATCTCGTGTTTTTCAATGCCAAAGAAATGACCTGTGTGATGGACAATGCGTTCCACCAGCGCCCTGTCCGCTCCCTCTGAAAGCTGCAGCACTCCGGCCTTGCCCATGCCCAGAATCATACACAAAAGCAGCATATATCCTGCATAATCGCTCTCCTGAACAATGGCCGACCACATATGTTCCAGAGAGTCTACGAGATTAAGGACACCCTCATAATAATAGAAGAGTTTACGTTTCCATTCCTGCAAACGGTACTCGGTTTCAACCCCTAGCATAGTACGTTGTATCGCCTCCAGCACTCGGTTGGAGGGGTAACCTCCCAGCGCACCGGAGAGGGCAACGCCGGTATCGTCTCCCAGTACAGAGCTGATCCGGTAGATGCGCAAAAGGGCGTTGTCTCCTTTCAATGTAAAGCGATCCCTCACATAGGAGAGGGTAAAGCCGTCCTCATCCCGTTTTGCCTCCACACAAACTGCCAGTGCCAGCAGCTCCTTCTCGGAGAACACCGACCGCCACAGCCCGGTGAGCCGCCGCCAGCCTGCCTCCCCCACAAGGGAGAATACCTCCTGCTCCCTGCCGTCCGCCACCACGGAGAGCAGCACCAGATTCAGGCTGTATATGGCAAGATGGGCGTAGAGGTCAGGAGAGCCGTCCCGCTTCCGGCGGGGGTAGCGGTTCTCCTGCTCAAACAGGAAGCCGCTTAAATCGGCCATTGCCGCCCCGCTGAGACAGCGCTTCAACTCCTCCTGCACCAGCGTGGTCAGACAGTCCTTTACGGCTGCGCTGTCCAACTGCCTGTTTTGGGCAAAGACATCCTCCGCACACTGGGAAATCATGTCCATCACCACCGGGCGGGAGAACAGAGGGGTATAGGCAAGGGCGCTGAACCACTCCTTTGACCGCAGGGATTCCCACGAGATGCCGAAGCCGCCCTGTGCCATATAGCGAAGCCGGGCCAGTGCGTTGTCCAGCACCCGGAGCATCCACGCTGCGGCGAGGTATTCCCCGAAGGTGTTGTGCAAAAACTCGTAGGCATGAAGGAGCTTTTCCCCCTCCGCCTTCGCCTTGGACGTGTGGATAAAGAAGAAGCCGCCGATGGTACGGGCTCCCTCACCGAGGGCATCTGCCGCAGCGCTCCCGCCGGGCGTTCCGGTGAGAAAGGCGAGGTCTGCGTCCAGCTCCTCCTCCCGGAGGTACGCCGTCCCCCGGTTGTACATGCCCAGCGCCGCCAGCTCCAGCGCCTGCCGGGCATGGGAGAGAATGTCCTCCTGCCCCTTCCGGTCGCAGCTTCGGAAGTAAGCGTCCTTGCGGCGCTCTCGCAGGTTGAAGCTGTCCACAATGCCGGCATAGAGCTGTCCCCGGTTCAGCCTTGCCGAGCGCTGGAGCCGGTTCTCCTCTGCGTCATACAGCGCCAGCATGAGCAGCAGCAGGGGCTGCCCTGCCAGCTCTCTGGCCTTGCTCTGCCTGCCCACGGAGAAGGGCTGCAGCTTGTTTTCCTGAAAATAGCTGCGGTTTTTCCGGTTCCACATCCCACACCATGCGCTGATCTGCTCCGGGTCAAAGTCGCACAGCCGGAGCATAACGCTCTCTTTGGGAATCTCCGCCCGGTCGATCAAACTGAACCGGCTGGTGACGAGAATCCGCACCGGACATTGATTGATGTCCCATTCCCGCCGCTGAAACTCCTCCAGCTTTGCCAGATAGTCCGCATAGGTCTTGCCGCTGGCCTGCAGCAGTTCGTCATAGCCGTCGAAGATGAGCAGCACCGGCTTTGTCAGCGCCGCCTCCCGGATGTCCGCCCACTCACACCTGTCAATGCCCTGTTCCCGCAGGGCGTTGTTGATCTGGGTGGCGATGTACTCCTCCGGCTTCACATACCGCAGGGGAATCAGAATGACGTGGAAAAAGGAGGAGAGGAGCCTTGCCGCCAGCATGTGGCAGAGCATGGTCTTACCTGCGCCGGGATGTCCCAGCAGCACCAGCGGGTGCCGCCCGTGGGCGGGGTGGGTGAGAATGCCGTAGACCGCCTCTCCAATGCCCTCCTGCGCCTCCTCCTGAACGTGCTCAGGAGCCAGCCCCTCCTGTCTGGGCAGAAGGAGGTATTTCTGGGGTACAAAGCCCTCCTCTCTGGTGGGAAGGCTCAGCCCCTCCGGAAGTGCGCTGAGATTCTTGGAGTCCAAAAGCAGCTCGTTCAGATACGACCGGTTCGCCCGCCCCAGAACCTCCAGCGCTTTTGCCGCTGCCTCAGTGCAGCGCTCCTCATAGGTGGGCAGCCGCTGCGCAAGGGCTCGAAAGCCCATGTCAATGGCTTTTTGGGTGGCATGGTGCGCCTGCAGGTTCACCCAGATGGCGAAGGAGGGACATTCCTTTGCCAGAGCGGCGTAATGCTTTTCGTATGCCTGCGCCGCAAGGCGGGGCAGATCGTTCAGGGCGGCGTGCTCCCGCTCAGTGAGCGCCTGCGTGTCCAGCCCCTTCAAAAAGAGAAGGAGCCGCTTTTGCAGGTCGGTATAAAAGTCCTCCAGCGCCTTCACATAGTCCGAAAAGCCGCCGAAGCACTGGGGCAGTGCCGGAAGGGAGGGGAGGTCGCCGGGCAGGGGCTGCTCCTGCGCCAGTGTGCGGGTGATGTAGTCCTCCACGCCCTGACGGGTGAGGCGCACCTTGTCCTCCCCGGAGAGGGAGAACCCGCCGTCCCGCCGCTGGAGATGGCTTTGCAGTGTGTCGAAGAAGGCGGAGTAGACCAGAAGAAGCTGGGCAAGCTGCATCCGGTCAGACCAGCCGAAGGGGCTGTTATCCTGCTGAAACAGCCCGGTAATCTGGGAAACCGTTTCCAGTGCCTCGCCCTGCAGATTCCGGTCAAACAGCGCCGCCCAGCCCCCGGTGAGAGACGCCGCCCCGGTGAGATTCAGAGCGGCATTCACGCTGTTCCATTCTGCGGCAAAGCCGGGGAAGAGAAACAGGGCGGTGTCCGCTGTGAGCTTTAAAAGCTGCTTCAGCTTACCCTTTCCGTTCTCGTTTGCAAAACGGCAGATCCGGCCAAAGGAAATCTGCTCCATTGTCAGGCGGTACATGGCGTATCCCTCCCTGTGAGAATCATGGCAGCGCCGGGAAAAACCGGCTTCATTACCCATACTATACAGGAATCCCCCCGCTTTCGCAAGAGAGATGTCTCCCGTCAGGCGCAGGCGGGCTCTGCACCCCGTAAAAGAGCGGCAGGGGAGAAAAACACGGGAAAACCGGCAGGCAACAATCGCCGCCTCCTCTTGCACAACAGCGGTAATTCCTGTATATTATTGGAGAGAAAAGAAATTACGCCGAAGAGCAAGGACACACGGTGAAAGCAGGTGGCATAGATGATCTCGATTCTTCATCTCTCTGATCTTCACATGATACTGAATGCCGGCGGGCATTCCATGAAAAGCTGCATTCTGGAAGAGGCAGGAAAGGTGGGCGGCAGACCCAGAGGGGAAAAGCTGCTGGTTCTCACGGGAGATTTTCGTGATTTCTCCGACGGCGACTACCGCAGGGCAAAGGACTTTCTGCAGGAGCTGTTTCATGTGATGGACATTGACCCGGCGCAGGATGTGTTTGCTGTGCCGGGAAACCATGACGTGGGCAACGATGAGATGATGAACCGGTGCTTCCCCGGAGACAAACGATGGGGGCAGAGGCAGCGCTCCGCTATCACCTACCTGAAGCAGAACGATGCCAGCGACGGCGACTATCAGGGGTACATCGACTGGAGGATGGAATCCTACCTGCCCTTTTGCCGTTTCCTTTCCGAGCTGGGGATTCACAGGCAGTCCGACCCCATGGACACCTCCGCCGCAGCGCCCCATGTTCGCTGCTGGCGGGGCAAGCTGAACCTGCTGCACCTGAACACGACCATCACGGCGGATAGGGACGCAGTGGGAAACCAGCAGGTGGATCTGCAGGCGGCACTGAGTGACGCTCTCTGGGCGCAGGTGCCCTCCGGCTGCAGCGCCCTCGCCGTGGGTCACAACAGCTTTTTCGATCTGGACGAGAGAAACCGTCAGGCGCTGCGCTCCCTTTTCCGCAGACGCAATATCTGCGCCTATCTCTGCGACGACTGCGACGGCGGGGAGGCCAACTGGCGCAGAAAGAAAATCCCCCTTTCCGAGGACGAACATGACAGCGTGAGCATCCGCAATATCGCAGGTGTAAAGCGGTCAGAGGACACAAGGGAGCGCTACAGGGACTTCGGCGTGTACTGGCACGAATGGGACGAGGAGAAGGGACAGGTTCAACTCCGGCTCCTGCTCTGGAAGCCGGGCGTTCCGCGGGGGAGCTTTGGACAGCCCTTTGTCCTGTTCCACTATGACATGCCCCGGCGGGATGTGGATGCCTCTGACTGCGCCCTGTCAGAGCAGGGGCAGATGGAGCTGCCCGCAAGGCTGGATGCGCTGCTGGAGCGCACACGGCGGACGATCCCCCTTTTCCGACTGATGCAGGAGGACGACATTGACCGGCGGCTC
>CAJOOV010000243.1 GCA_905236265.1 uncultured Oscillospiraceae bacterium
ATCGGTGTTGATGCCCTGAGCGCGGGACATATTGGGATTGGTGCCTGTGGCACGAAGGGCGGAGCCGGTCTCCGTACCCAGATACCAGTACAGCACGCTGATGAGGGCGGCCACCACCACGGCGGTGATGCCGATGGTGCGCACCAGCAGCTTGGCGTTGGAGGTGAAGGGCAGGGCGACCTTGTTCACGTTCACCGCCTGATTCGCCTTGCCCATAATGTTCAGGTTGATGGAATAGAGGGAGATCTGGGTGAGGATGCCTGCCAGAATGTCAGGAATGCCCAGAGCGGTGTGGAGAACGCCGGTGACAAGTCCGGCGATCATGCCTGCCACGCAGGACATGAGAAGGGCGGCAACGGGGTTCCAGCCCCCCAGCACCAGCATAATGCACACGGCACCGCCGGTGGCAAAGGAGCCGTCCACGGTGAGGTCTGCCATATTGAGCACCCGGAAGGTGAGATACACGCCCAGCGCCATCACGCCCCAGATCAGCCCCTGGGCAATACCGCCGGGGCAGGAGTTCAACAGCGCAGCCGGGTTCAGGGATGAGAAGTAAGCCATAGAAATCCTCCAATAAACGACAAAGAAACGACACAGCATCCCGACCGGAGCTGCCCGGCCGGGATGCAGAAGCGGGAACCCTGCGCCGGGTCAGGCGGCGGGGGTGTAGGCGGTGAAGCCCTCAGGCACGGTGAAGCCGATTGCCTCGGCGTAGACGGGGTTGTACTCCTTCACCGGGTCAGTGGCATAGCCGATGGGCATGGTGGACACATCTGCGCCGCCTGCCAGAATCTCAACGGCCTGCTGGCCGCACTCGTAGCCGATGTCATAGTAGCTGATGGACACCGTGGCGAGGCCGCCGTTTGCCATCATGTTCTCCTCGCCGCAGATAATGGGCATCTGCACGCCCTCACACACGCTGCTGATAATGGTCATATTGGAGGCGGCGGTGTTGTCCGTGGGGATGTAGAGGGCGTCGGCATCAGTGACGGCGGAGTTGACAACGCTCTGGATGTCGTTGGAGTCTGCGAAGGTGTAGATGGTGACGTTCTTGCCCTCTGCCTCGGCAGCGGCCTTGAACTGCTCGGCCTGCAGCACGGAGTTTGCCTCGGCGGAGCAATAGAGCACGGAGACGTTCTTCGCCTCAGGCAGCAGCTCGTCCAGCAGGTCTACATAGGACTGGGCGGGCACGCCGTCGGAGGTGCCGGAGAGGTTGATGCCGGTGCCGGCGGCGGGGTCCATGTCCGCATCGTCAATGGCTGCGCCGTAGTCGGTGACGGAGGTGCCCAGAATGGGAATGGTGTCCGTGGCGGAGACGGCGGCCTGCACGGCGGGGGTGGCGTTTGCCATAATCAGGTCATAGCCGTTGGCCACAAAGCCGGTGACGATGGTGGAGCAGGTGGCGGAGTCGCCCTGTGCGTTCTGCTCGTCGAAGGTGACATTCCCCTCGCCCAGACCGTCGATGACAGCCTGCTTAAAGCCGTTGGTGGCGGCGTCCAGTGCGTCGTGCTGCACCAGCTGGCAGATGCCGATGGTGTAGCTGCCGCCCTCAGCGGTCTCGGCTGCCTCGCCGGACTCGGCGGGCTCGGCGGGAGCGGCCTCTGCTGCGCCCTCATTTTCGGCGGCGGGGGCGGCTGCACTGTCATTGGAGCCGCCGCAGGCGGCAAGGGACAGACACATCATCAGCGCCAGCACCAGCGCCAGCAGCTTGTTCAGGTTCTTCATGGTTGATTTCCTCCTCATTCGCTTCAAAGGTCAAAAGCGCTTTATCGCTTTTATGCTTTTACCTGCTAAATTATATACCCTCTCCGGGATTTGTCAATAGCAGAATGAAAAAAACCTCCTGCCAAGACGGCAGGAGGAGAGGGGGCGCTTACCGCTGGGGCTGAAGGGCGTCGGGAATCGCCCGGCAGAGAATCAGCACCACGGCGGCGGAGAGGACGATATTTGGCACCATATAGGAGGCATTATACCCCAGAGAGTAGAAAAACAGCTCCCGGCTGGACATGTCGTAGTAGCTTGCCCATACCAGCCAGCCGGAGAGGAAGGAGCAGAGAAACTGCAGGCAGCCGCACACCACTGTGCCCACCGCAGCGCCCAGCGCCCGCCGCTGCCCGAAGGGGGCTGCTATCAGTCCCGCCAGACCCAGCACAGAGTAGGCCAGCAGGTAGTCCATGAGGATGCAGCCGATCTGGGTGAGGAGGGTGGGGCAGTACATCACGTTGCTGAAGCCCAGCACCATCTGGATCACGCCGTGGGTGAAGCCGGTGAAAACGCCCCACTTGGGGCCGTTGCGCAGCCCCATGAGGATCAGCGGCAGCATTTCCAGCGTCACCGAGCCTCCCTGAGGCAGGGCGAAGAGCTTGATGTAGGACAGCACATAGGCCACGGCGATCATCAGAGCGCCCTCCACCAGCAATCGGGTACGGGTTCTTTTCATAGTAAGGACCTCCTGAAGAAAAAAGTACCGCACTGTCTCCAAACAATGCGGTACGAAAGCATAATCCTTCAACAGCTTCCTACGCCGGCATTACCCGGATCAGGTTCAAGGTGCCGAGAGCTGCCCTTTGCCCTCATCTCAGCCGGAGATGTCCCCCAGCGCCCCTGTGTTGGATGCAATAGCGGTCCATGTCCATTATAGACGGATTCCCGGCGGTGTCAAGGCCTTGCCGGTTTTCGGCGTACATTGGTATCACTCCACGCCCCGGAAATACAGCCCTCTGGTGAAGTCCACCGGCTGCTCGCCGCTGCCCTGACGGTACTGCTCCAGAATCTCAGCGCACTCTCTGGGGTTCTCCGTGGTGAAGTTCAGCCGCACTGCCCAAAGCCCCAGCCCCGTCCAGCTCTCCCGCTTGTCTGCCAGATAGAGCTTTTTGGAGTTGAACAGCTCGTTGCGGCAGCCGTAGGCCTTCAGCACCGGGAAGTTGGCGCCGGTGCGGTCGGTGAGGATGTTGGTGCCCTGACAGTTGCACCGCCCGGAGCGGTTTTTGATGATGCAGTTCTGCATAATCATCAGCGGCAGCCGCCCGTAGCCCATCAGCTCCAGATCAATGCTCTTGTTCAGATCCCGCACGGAGGCGAGGCGCTGCTCGAAGGAGGCGGTGGCGGAGATCAGCCCCATCTGGGCGAGCATGTGGATGGTGCGGGAGTTATAGGTGCCGATGCCGAAGTCCCCCCGCACAGCCAGATCGTACCGGGCGGCCAGCGCCACAGCCCCCAGCTCCCCGGCCAGAGCGGTGGTCACGCCCAGCTCCTTCACCTGCTCCAGCATTCGCCCCATGGCGGGGCGCTCCTCGTCGGAGAGGATCCGGGGCAGCATGGCGCATACCTCGATATTCTCCTCCACCGCCCGCTCTGCCAGCGCCCGGCGCTCCAGAATGTGCTCCGGGGAGAGGTAGATCACGGCGGGGTGACGGCGGATCAGAC